>JAHEDL010000193.1:600-6401 GCA_024641255.1 Pseudorhodobacter sp. | reverse complement strand
TTTCCATTTTGCAGCCAACCGACCATTCGCGGAATTTCAACGGCTGACCGTTGGCAATGATCACCGGCACGCAAACCGGCCCCTGATGTGCTGCCATCGCGGCAAACGGGTCAATCTCGGTGCGCATGGCCATGTAACCGGCCAAGGCCTTGCCACGATGCGGCGCCAGAAAATCGGCCAAAATCTCGGCCGCTTGCCCCTGCCCTGCGGCAAATGCCTGTTTGCGCGCCGCAAAGGCCGCTTTGCGCGCCGCGGCTTTCAATTCAACAGCCTTCAGATCATCGTTCATAGCAGCACCAAACTTGCCAGTCCCAGAAACGCCAGATAGCCCAAAACATCCGTCAGCGTTGTTACGAATGTTCCCGACGCAAGCGCCGGATCAAGTTTTAGCCGATGCAGGCCCAGCGGCACCAGCACGCCGCCCAGCGCGGCCACCAACTGGTTGGTGATCATCGCCATGCCCAGCACCAACCCCAGCTTCCAATCGCCAAAGATCAAAAACCCGCCCAATCCCAGAATAACCGCCAGCCCAACCCCATTCAGCAAACCGCCGACCAATTCGCGCAGCACCACCCGTTTGGCGTTGGCCGAAGTCAGGCTGCGGGTGGCCAGCGCGCGCACCGCCACGGCCAGCGATTGCGTGCCAGCGATGCCGCCGGTTGACGCCACAATCGGCATCAAGGCAGCCAGCGTCACCAGCGAGGCGATGGTGGATTCAAAGCGCGAAATCACGAAAGCCGAAATTGACGCGGTAAACAGGTTTACCACCAGCCACGGCAGGCGCTGTCTTGCGGTGGCAAAGGCACCGTCCGACAGGCTGGAATCGTCGCCCACACCGGCCAAGCGCAGCATGTCTTGTTCATGCTCTTCATCCAGCACGTTCATGGCGTCGTCGATGGTGATCACGCCCACCAGACGGCCATTGGCATCGACCACCGGCGTTGAAATCAGGTGGTATTGGTTGAACATATAGGCGACATCGGCTTCGGTTTCCGTGGCGGGAACGGTGCGGAAACTGTCTTCCAGAATCTCTTTCAGCCGCATGTCGCGGCGCGAAGATAGCAGCCGCCCCAGCGTGACATAACCGGTTGGTTTCATCCGCGGATCGGTCAGGATGACATGGTAGAACTGATCGGGCAGATGTTCGGCCTGGCGCAGATAATCAATCGCCTCGCCCACCGTCCAATGTTCGGGGGCAACCACGACTTCGCGCTGCATCAGACGGCCAGCGGAATCTTCGGGGAAGGCCAAGGCCGCCTCGACCGCGACACGGTCGGCGTCTTCCAAGGCATCAAGAATCAAGCCTTGTTGCGGCGGATCAAGGTCTTCAAGAATGTCGACAACGTCATCCGAATCAAGCTCGCGCATCGCTTCGGCGACCACTTCGCGCGGCAGTGATTCGATCACCTCTTCGCGGATCGATTCGTCGATCTCTGACAGGATTTCGCCGTCGACTTCGCCCGACCACAGGCCCAACAGCGCGCGGCGGTCGCCAGCGCCGATCTGTTCCAACAGGTCGGCGATATCGGCGGCGTGCAGCGGTTCCAGCAACTCGGTCAGGCGGGTGGCGTCGTTTGCATCAACAGCCTGCAGAATGGCTGCAACGCGGTCGGCGTGCACCTGATCTTCGTCCATAAGCGCCAGATCTTCTGCCATGCCCGCCTCCATTTCCCCCTCTGTATCGAAAGCAGTTTCAATCAAACAGGGGGCATGCGTAAATTTACCACGGTGCCATAAGCCGATACTGTTATGGGGTTTGGCAAGCGGAGTATGACATGGCTGACCTTCTGTTGGGGCAAGTACTTTGCTTCGGTGACGACCCGTTCGTGGTGGGGCCGGATGCCGCGCGGCACGAGGCGCATGGCGCGGTGCTGGTTGAAAACGGCAAGATCGCAGCGGTCGGGTCGGCCGAGGCACTGCGGGCCGCGCATCCGCAGGCGCGCATAACCGATTACGGGCGCAAGTTGATTTCGGCCGGATTTATTGATGCGCATGTGCATTATCCGCAAACCGCGATCATCGCGTCTTGGGGCAAGCGGCTGATCGATTGGCTGAACAGCTACACGTTCCCCGAAGAGATGCGCTTTGCCGACCGCGCCTATGCTGACGAGGTGGCAAACCGCTACCTTGACCTTGCGCTGGCGCATGGCACCACGTCGATGTGTTCTTATGCCACCATTCACCCCGAAAGCGTTGACGCGTTCTTTACCGCGGCACAGGCGCGGGGACTGCGGGCCTTTGCCGGCAAAACCTGTATGGATCGCAACGCGCCCGAAGGCCTGCGCGACACCGCCCAATCGGCCTATGACGACAGCAAGCGGCTGTTGCAGCGCTGGCACGGGGTGGAACGGCTGTCTTATGTCATCACACCGCGGTTTTCGCCGACCTCGACCCCCGAACAACTGGCAGCCTTGGGGGCGCTTTGGCGAGAACACCCCGATTGCCTGATGCAAACGCATTTGTCTGAACAGACCGACGAGATCGCTTGGGTGAAGGAACTGTTCCCGCAATCGCGCGATTATCTTGACACCTACGAGGCGCAAGGGCTGTTGCGCGAAGGTGCGGTCTATGGCCATGCCATCCACCTGACGCCGCGCGAACAAGACCGACTGCGCGAGGCCGGGGCGTCGGTGGTGCATTGCCCGACCTCGAATACCTTCATCGGATCGGGGCTGTTTGACATGGGATTGGCGCAGAGCCTGCGGGTCGGGCTTGCCACCGACACCGGCGGCGGATCTTCATTTTCGATGCTGCACACCATGGCTGCGGCATATGAGGTGGCGCAGTTGCGCGGCCAAGCCCTGCATCCGTCGCAATTGTGGTGGTTGGCAACGGTGGGATCGGCCCGCGCGTTGCATGCCGAAACCAAGATCGGCAATATTGCGGTGGGGATGGAAGCGGACTTGACGATCATCGATCTGGCCTCGACCCCGGCGATCGAACAGGCGACGCGGCGCGCTGGTGATATTTGGCAGGCACTGTTCCCAACCATCATGCTGGGCGACGACCGCGCCATTGCCGCGACCTGGGTTGGCGGCAAGGTGACGAGGTAGTTGCGGCGCGCCCCCGCTGGGGCGTCGGCGCTGGTGGCAGCGTCGAACGCTCCGCGGGGGATATTTAGACCAGTATGAAAGCGGCTTTTGCGGCGCGGCTTTGCAGGCGCGGTCCGAAGTTGCGCTTATTCGTCAGCCAGTTCCCAGCCGTCAGGATAGAATTCGAACGGCAGAACGACCTCGGTGGCAAGCTTTTCCCAATGCCAGACGGTTTCGGCATCAATGGTGATCGGGCCGATGCGGGCTTCAAGCACGTCGCCCTTGTGGTGGGTCTTGAACCCCTTGGCGCGCAAGGCGTGTTCCACCGCCGCCCATTTGGTATCGACCTCTTCGGCGATGAATTCATAAACCACCACAGCCGTCTTCGGCAGCTTTACCCCACGACCAACCTTGGCAAAGGTTTCGAAGGTATCTGCCCGCTGTTCCCGAAAATCGTGCATCTTGTCTGCTTTCCTTGCCAAACGGCCCCACGCATCCCATTTCGGGAAAGCGACAGATTCACGCAAGCCCGAATCGCTCGCCGCTTGATCTTGCCGCCGTGCGCTTGTATCCCGTGCCATCCCGAATAGAATAGGGGTCAAAGCCGTCAGGCCCCCAAACCGGAGTTCGCCATGTCCTGGACCGATGAGCGCGTCGAGACGCTCAAGAAAATGTGGGCCGAAGGCCAGTCGGCCAGCCAGATCGCCAAAGAGCTTGGCGGTGTGACCCGCAACGCGGTGATCGGCAAAGTGCACCGCCTTGGCCTGTCCAACCGCGTGGGCGGTGGGGCGTCTGAAGAAGAGCCTGAGGTTGCAGTGGCTCCGGCCCCTGCTGCTACCGCCGCGCCGCCGCGCGCCGAGCCAGCGGCCCCCAAGCCTGCCGTGGTTGCCGAAGCGCCGCGCCCGGCCCCGGAACGTCCGGCTCCTGCGCCGGAACGTCCGGCAGTTGCCCCGGCTGCAACGTCAACCGCCGTTGTCACGCCTCTGCCAATCCGCAAAGCCATCATCCCGGCCGGACAGCCGCTGCCGCCGCAGCCTTCGGCCAACGAAATCTCGCCCGAGGCTTTGGCTTCGGTGCGCGAGGTGGAAAAGCGCGCCAAGAAGCTGACGCTGATGGAACTGACCGAACGCACCTGCAAATGGCCGATCGGCGACCCCGCCACCGAAGATTTCTGGTTCTGCGGTCTGCCGTCTGTGCCCGGCAAACCCTATTGCGAAGCGCATGTCGGCGTGGCCTTCCAACCGATGAGCGCGCGGCGCGACCGCCGCCGCTAAGCCAGCCAACAATTGTCAAAAGGGCGCAAGGGGTTCCTTGCGCCCTTTTGCATGGCAGGTATGGGCCTTAACGCCGCCATATTCACATTGGCCCAAATATCCCCGCCGGAGGCTGCAACATCGCCGCCCTCGTGAGGCGTCAAATCTTGCGGCCCTAGTTGCCACCGCCAAGCAGCTTTTCCAACGCCTTGCGCGCCTCTTCGTCCAAAGCCTCTTGCGCGCGGCGACGGGCGGCATCTTCCAGGGTTTCACCGTCTTGCTGCACGATGCCCAGTTGCTCTTGCAACTGGGCTTTGGCTTGGGCTTCCAACTCGGCCTGTTTTGCCGCCGCTTGCGCTTTGAGCTCGGCCTCCAGCTTGGCCTTTTCCTGATCCAACCGCTCTTGTGCCAAAGATTCCAGATCCAGCGAGAAGTTCGGCTTGGCCCACGGCCCCTTGATCAACAGCGGTGCGGTCAGCCCGCCTGCGCCGGTGTCATCGGCCAAGGCGGTTGCCTTGATGCGATATTCCAGATTGCGCGCGCCAAGCCCGATGTCACCTGCGCCAGTTGCGGTGATATAGGGCGATTTCAGCAGCATATCGTCATTGTTCAGCACGCCGCCCGCGATGATGAAACTGCCGGTGACGGCGTCAAAGATCGTCTTCTGCCCTTCGCCGACATAGGAGGTATCAAGGGTGCGCAGCATGCCGGCGATATCCAGCCCCAAAATCTCGCCTTTGCGCAGCGCCAAGGTGCCAGAGCCTTCCAGCGACCGCATGATCGCATCGATCGACGAACCCGAGCCAAGAAATTTTACCTCAAGATCGCCGGTGCCGACCAAGCGCTGATAGCCGCCAAAATCGGCCAGCAGCGGCTGCAGCGCCATGCCAGAGAACGACAGATCGCCACCGACCGACAGGCCTTTGCGGCCATTGACCACGAATTGGCCCGAAATCACCCCATCATAGGCGACGACTTTGCGGATTTCGGTGACCAAGCGGCCGCGATCCAGCGTAAGCATCAGTTTTGAAGCACCGAATTTGACCATACCCAGATCAAGGCTGTCGGCGGTCAGCGCAACTTCTGCGTCCAGTGCAGCAAGACCGCTTACGTCGATCTTGGTCTTTGGCCAACCCGCCGCCTGCACACCGCCTGCAGAACCACCGCCCTGCCCGCCCGAAACGGCGGCCAGCGTCAGTGCCCCTGCTGTCACCTGCGCTGACAGTTTTGGGCGCGCGCCGTCGGTCAGCAGATCGGCGTCCACCGTAACCGCGTTGCCATCCAGCGTTACCTGCCCCGCGCGCAGATGCAGCGAGGCTTCGGGCGTCAGCGTCAGTTTGCCGGCAACCTGCACGTCTTGCGCGCCCAAGCCCTGCGGCAGCGACATCGGCGCCCCCATCAGCGCGGACACCGCCGAAAGATCGCCCAGCTTGGCCGTCAAATCGCCTTCGGCCTCGACAGGGCCTTGGCCCGCTTGGCCTTTGAAGCCGATCACCGCATCGCCTGCGGTCAGGGT
>JAHEDL010000193.1:0-590 GCA_024641255.1 Pseudorhodobacter sp. | reverse complement strand
GATTGACCGTTCATCACCGCCGCCATGTCCAGTTGCGCCGGGCCAGTGTAGGATGGAATCGAGATTGTGGCGTCGATGCCGGTCAGTTCGTGCCGCGCGCCGCTGGCATGATCGACGAAAATCAGCGTGCCGCCTTGGAAAACGGCTTTGTCCAAGGTGAAAGGCTGGCCGACACCGGGGGTGGCACGGCTGACAGTACCGCCCGCGTCGCCGCCGAACACCCAGTTTTCTTGCCCCTTGGCGTTGCGTTCCAGCACGATCTTGGGGTTGATGGCTTCGACCCCGGTGATCTTGACCGTGCCGCCCAGCAATGCCGCCATATCGACCGATATCGCCAATGCTTCGGCCTGCAACATCGGGCCTTCTTTCGACCAGTCGGCGTTTGAAACCGAAACCGGGCCGGTCTTAATCCCCAGCACCGGCCAGAATGTCGGGCTGACCGCGCCAGAGATCACCAGTTCGCGCCCGGTCAGGCTGTTGAACTTGCCAACCGCCAAGGCCGCGATCTTGTCGGCAGGGATCAGAAACACCGATGCTGCGGCAAAAACCACCAGCACAAGCAACGCGATAGCCGATCTAATAATCCAGCG
>JAHEDL010000181.1 GCA_024641255.1 Pseudorhodobacter sp. | reverse complement strand
CTGGGCGCGCTTGTGATCGCAGGCTCGGGGCTTTATGTTTGGCACCGTGAAACAACCAAGCATTGAAATGACCAAGCCCAAGTTCCAACCTGCGGCCTTTGCGCAAAATCTGGTCGCACGTGGCCTGATCGGCATGGCGCTGGCGCTGCCGTATCGCTTGCGGCTTTGGGCGATGGGGGCGTTGATGCGCCGCGTTATCGGCCCGGTTGCCGGATACCGCCGCCGCGCCTTGGACAATCTGGCGTTAATCTGGCCCGACCTGCCGCCAAAGCAGCGCATCAAGATCGCAGAGCAAGTCCTTGATAACGCAGGCAGAACGCTGATCGAAAACTATTCGACGCGTGATTTCACCGCCCGCGCCGCCAGACTTGCCGTGGCAGGTCCGGGCTATGCAGCGCTTACCCGTGCCCAAGCCGAACAGCGGCCGGTCATTCTGGTGTCTGGCCATTTTGGCAATTACGAAGCCGCGCGCGCCGCGTTGGTGGCGCAGGGCCATATCATCGGTGGGCTCTATCGCCCGATGCGTAACCCCTATTTCAACGCGCATTACGTTCGCACAATGGAGGCGTTTGGCGGCCCGGTGTTTCCACAAGGCCGCGTTGGCACCGCAGGTTTTGTCCGCCACCTGAAATCCGGCGGGCTTTTGGTGCTGCTGTTTGATCAACACGCTGGCAAAGACCGCATCCCGTTTCTGGGCCGCCCCGCCCGCACAGCACTTTCGGCGGCCCAACTTGCCTTGCGCTACAAAGCCGATCTGATCCCGTTCTACGCCACCCGCGAAGCCGACGGGCTATCGTTCCGCATCGAACTCGAATCGCCGATCCCGCACAGCACGCCCCTGCAAATGACCACCGACCTGACCCGCAGCCTTGAGGTGCGCGTCACCGCCGATCCGGGGCAGTGGTTCTGGATTCACAAACGCTGGAAGTAACTACTTCACCCGCGCCGCCGCCAAAATCTCGGCCGGACCGGCACTTTGCAAAATCACCACCAGCGGGCCTTCGCCGGCGTCCGTCACCAGCTGCAACGGCGCTTCGCCCGACCATTCGCCGACCTTGGCCCAAGAGGTCACAATGTTGTGGTAGGCCACGCTCATCCCAGCGTTTTCGCCCCGGCCAATGTCAACCACCGCGCTGTCGGCATAATGCACCACCTGCACCGAAACCGGCCCACGCAGCGGCGCCAGCGCTTCGGCCCTGATCACCAGCTTGCCATCGTCGCGCGCCGCCAGCAGCGTCACCGGATGCGCCTCGGCCTGCGCCGCCGCAATCGCTTCGGCCACCTTGCCGGGCTGATTGCCTTCAACCCGCGCACGCCCGCCGCATGGGCATAAGCCTTTTGCCGGTCGGTAAATTTCGCCTGCCCAAAGGTGTCGGTCCAGCCGATGTAATCCCAATAATCCACATGCAGCGCCAGCGCGATCACCCCCGGCATTTGCGCAAGGTCCGCCATCAACGCATCGGCAGGCGGGCAAGACGAACACCCCTGCGAGGTGTAAAGCTCCACCACCACGCCCTGCTCTGCATCGGCCATCGCCGTTCCGGCGCAAAGACACAGCCCAAGGGCCGCGCTGACGATTTGTCGCATCATGGCAGTTACCGATCCCCGATTTGTCTTTTTCTTTTACACGAAGCCGATCCAGCCCCGCCAATCAAGGTTTTGCGAGCCTTGATTACGCAAAATTCACACAAGCGTTCCAACCATGCAGCGCTGGCTGCGATTAGCCACTGGATTTTCGGCATACCATTGCATACAATTACAGCAAGACCCACATGATTCCCTTGCGTCGCTTGCTCCCATACGGCAAGACCATCGCAAACCGCCAGAGGAGGCCTGAATGACCGTCACCGTTGGACACGACAGCGCAAAGACCCGCAAGACCCTGACTGCAGGCGGCCAGACCGTTTCCTATTACTCGATCCCCGCCGCCGAAGCCGCTGGCTTGGGTGAGTTTTCCAAACTCCCCGCCGCGCTGAAAGTGGTGCTGGAAAACATGCTGCGCTTTGAAGATGGCAAGACCGTTTCGGTCGATGACATCAAAGCCTTCTCCGATTGGGGCAAACTGGCCGGCAAGAACCCGCGCGAAATCGCCTACCGCCCGGCGCGCGTGCTGATGCAAGATTTCACCGGCGTTCCCGCCGTGGTTGACCTTGCGGCAATGCGCGATGGTATCAAGGGCCTTGGCGGCGACGCACAGCGCATCAACCCGCTGGCACCGGTTGATCTGGTCATCGACCACTCGGTGATGATCGACGAATTCGGCACGCCCCGCGCGTTCCAAGCCAACGTTGACCGCGAATATGAACGCAACATGGAACGTTATGTCTTCCTGAAATGGGGTCAGAACGCCTTTAACAACTTCCGCGTGGTTCCGCCCGGCACCGGCATCTGCCACCAGGTCAACCTGGAATATCTGGCGCAAACCGTCTGGACCGACAAAGATCAGGACGGCACCCTTGTTGCCTACCCCGACACGCTGGTCGGCACCGACAGCCACACCACCATGGTCAACGGCATGGCCGTTCTGGGCTGGGGCGTTGGCGGCATCGAAGCCGAAGCCGCGATGCTGGGCCAACCGGTTTCCATGCTGATCCCCGAAGTCGTCGGTTTCAAACTGACCGGCGAGATGATGGAAGGCACCACCGCCACCGACCTCGTGCTGAAGGTCGTGCAAATGCTGCGCAAGCATGGCGTGGTGAACAAGTTCGTCGAATTCTACGGCGAAGGCCTTGACCGTTTGCCACTGGCAGACCGCGCCACCATCGCCAACATGGCCCCCGAATACGGCGCCACCTGCGGCTTCTTCCCGATTGATGCCGAAACCATCCGCTACCTGCGCAACACCGGGCGCGAAGAATCGCGCATCGCTTTGGTCGAAGCTTATGCCAAGGCCAACGGCATGTGGCGCGACGAAAACTACGCGCCGATCTACACCTCTACCCTCCACCTCGACATGGGCACCATCGTACCCGCCATCTCTGGCCCGAAGCGCCCGCAGGATTACCTGCCGCTCACCGAAGCCGCGCAGACCTTTGGCGAATACATCCGCTGCGAGCGTAAACTTCCGGTTGCCAGCCCCGAGCAGACCATCGAATGGGATGCCGAAGGCGGTGCCGATTTCCCGGCAGAACTGTCCGGGCATTGCGGATTCTCCTTCGCCAAGGTTGCAGGCAAGAACTATGCGCTGCGCGATGGTTCGGTTGTGATCGCGTCCATTACGTCCTGCACCAACACCTCGAATCCCTATGTGATGATCGCGGCCGGGCTTGTTGCCCGCAAGGCGCGCGCGCTGGGTCTGAAATCGAAACCTTGGGTGAAAACTTCGCTAGCCCCCGGATCGCAGGTTGTCAGCGAATATCTGAACGCCGCAGGCCTGCAAGATGACCTTGATGCCGTTGGCTTCAACCTTGTCGGCTATGGCTGCACCACCTGCATCGGTAACTCTGGCCCGCTCGACCCGGCGATTTCGGCGGCGATTGCCGAAGGCGATCTGGTCGCCACCGCGGTATTGTCGGGCAACCGCAACTTCGAAGGCCGCATCTCGCCCGACGTGCGCGCCAACTATCTGGCCTCGCCGCCGCTGGTTGTCGCCTATGCGTTGGCAGGCGACATGAACATCGACCTGACCACCGAACCGCTTGGCACCTCGAAAGATGGCAAGCCGGTGTTCCTGAAAGACGTCTGGCCGACCAACAAGGAAATCTCTGACATCGTTCACGCCACCGTGACGCGCGAAGCTTTCCTGAAGAAATACGCCGACGTCTTCAAGGGCGATGAAAAGTGGCAGGGCGTGCAGGTCACCGATTCCGAAACCTACGATTGGCCGGCCTCGTCGACCTACATCCAGAACCCGCCCTACTTCAAAGGCATGTCCAAAACCCCGGGCGTGATCAAGAACATCGAAGGCGCGCGCGTTCTGGCTTTGCTGGGCGACATGATCACCACCGACCACATCTCGCCTGCAGGCAGCTTCAAGGCTGGCACCCCGGCTGGCAAATACCTGACCGAACGTCAGGTTCCGGTGTCCGAGTTCAACTCTTACGGTGCCCGTCGCGGCAACCACGAAGTGATGATGCGCGGCACCTTCGCCAACATCCGCATCAAGAACGAAATGCTGGATGGCGTTGAAGGCGGCTACACCAATGGCCCCGATGGCGTGCAAACCTCGATCTTCGACGCGTCGATGGCTTACCAAGCCGCAGGCACGCCGCTGGTGATCTTTGGCGGCATCGAATACGGCGCAGGCTCGTCGCGCGACTGGGCAGCCAAAGGCACGGCTCTGCTGGGCGTCAAGGCTGTGATCGCCGAATCCTTCGAACGCATCCACCGTTCCAACCTCGTTGGCATGGGCGTCATCCCGTTCGAATTCACCGGCGGCGATACCCGTAAATCGCTGGGCCTGAAGGGTGACGAAGTGGTCAGCATCGAAGGTCTGGAAGGCGATCTGAAGCCGCTGTCCACCGTTGCGTGCCACATCACCTTTGCCGATGGTTCCAAGAAAACCATCCAGATCAAGTGCCGCATCGATACCGAAATCGAAATCGAATACGTCGAACACGGCGGCGTCCTGCACTACGTTCTGCGCGACCTCGCTTCGCGCTGATCGCAACACACTGTTTCCAAAGCAAAGGCCCGGAGCAATCCGGGCCTTTGTCTGTTGTTAAGCTCTGCCGCGCATGCTTGGCCAACCAAACCAGCCAAAGGCCACGCCATGCCACACCGCTTTGCCCCGCTTGCACCACAAGCCCCCGCGCAGGCCCAAGCCGCCACATGGGGTCACAGCCTGCCGCTGACCGAATTCGCTTTGTTGATCGTGTTGGCTTGCGTGTTGCTGATCGGCTGATCAGCCGTCGCAATCCAGCGGCGCCACACTTAGCGGCCACAGGGTAAACGCCGCCCCATCGGCCGCACGACAGGTCAGGATGGGTCGGTTATAGCCGTTGTTGCCAAACAGGCATTCCACCGCCACCCCGTCTTGCGCCCCGGTCATCAGGTTATCCACCTCGAACGCCGGACCAAATTGCATCAGCAGCTCTGGCCCGGAACAGGCGCGAATGGTCACCGCCTTGCCCGCCGGGGTAATCGTCACCCGATCATCCAGCAACGCCGGCACACCACGGCCACCGCCGCGCCCGATCCGTTCGTAACTTCCTGAAAAATACGCAGGTCCGGGGGTTCCGGGTTTCGCCCCGGCCTCCTCCGCCGCCAACAGTGCCAAAGCAACCAAGGCGGCGACCAGCTTCACTTGGCCAAGGCCTTGTCCAACTCGGGCCGGAAACGCTGCATGTAATCATCCCCCACCAGCGGCCCGATGAACTTGTAAAGCACCGTGCCATCGCCGCCAACGATGAAGGTTTCCGGCGGCGCTGTCACCCCCCAATCCAGCCGGGTCTTGCCCTTGGGGTCAAAGGCAATTGCCGCGAACGGGTTGCCATCATCGGCCAGAAACGCCTTGGCGTCGTCAGCGCGATCCATCATGTTGACGCCAACCACCCGAATACCTTCGTCCGACAGCGCCTTCAGCGTGGCATTCTCGGCCCGGCAGGGCGGGCACCAGCTTGCCCAGAAGTTCACCAGCACCACATCGCCGCGGCGCAAATCAGCATCGGTCAGCACCGGAAATCCTGGCAGCTCGCCCGCCGTCAACGCCGGTGCCTGCTTGCCCAGAAACACCGACGGCAGCGCATTCGGGTCGTTGCGCTGCATGCCAACGTAAAACATCGCCGCCATGCCGAAAAACAGCACCAACGGGAGCATCAGCAGCCACCTAAACATTGGTCTTCCCCTGCCGCGCCTCAACCTCGGTCAACGCTTTCTTCACCCGCGCGCCCTTCCAGATCGACAGCGCCACCAGCGCCACAATCAGCGCCACCGACGCCGCATAAGACCCGATCACCGCCTCTGCGTATTTGCCCAAACCCATCATGCCAGCCTCTCCCGCGTCAGCAGCGCCGAAAGCCGCCGCGCCCGAATTTCGGTGCGCGTGCGCAGCAGCACCAAGGTCACAAACAGCAACACAAACCCCGCGATACAGACATAAAGCGGGCTGGAATACACATCCGCCACATGCTCTTTCTGGTCCAACGACAGGCTCGCGCCCTGATGCAGCCCCTGATTCCAGAACAGCACGGCATAGCGCGACAGAAACGCAAACACCGATCCCACGATGCACAGAACCGAAGTCAGATCCGCCGCCGTATCGCGGTCTTCAACCGCCTCCCACAGCGCAATATAGCCCAGATAAAACAACGCAAGGATCAGAAACGAGGTCAGCCGCGGGTCCCACGCCCACCAGGTGCCCCACATCGGCTGCCCCCAGATCGCCCCCGTCACCAGCCCGATCAGCGTAAAGGTCAGCCCAATCGGCGCCGCCGCCTTGGCCGAAAGCGCCGAAACATGATGGCGGCGCACCAGCCAGATCAGGCTTGT
>JAHEDL010000176.1 GCA_024641255.1 Pseudorhodobacter sp. | reverse complement strand
AATGCGCCGAAATATCGCTTCACACTGCGGCAATGCGGCGTCATTGTATCGGGTACAACGGTTGGGCAAAGCCTGACCCAATGACAACACAAGGCGCGAACAGGCGCTGCGGCCCTCCGGAGGCATTCCGGGTAGGCGTAAGGGCGCTGACGATGACATCTTCCAATACGACCGAAACGCAGACCCGCTCGGCGAAAGAGTGGGTTCAGGTTCTGGCAAAGTATCGCGAACCTTCGATCCGCCGCAGCATTCTGGAACTGGCGGCAACGCTGGTGCCCTTTGCGGCGCTTTGGGCGCTGGCCTGGGCCTCGCTTGAGGTCAGCTATTGGCTGGCCTTTGCCATCGCGATGCTGAACGGCGTGTTTCTGGTGCGGATTTTCGTGATCCAACATGACTGCGGTCATGCCAGCTACTTCCCCAACCGCACTGCGCAAGACTGGGTTGGCCGCTGCCTTGGCGTGCTGACGCTGACCCCCTATGACGTGTGGCGGCGCACCCATTCGATCCACCATTCGCACCACGGCAACCTTGATCAACGCGGCATTGGCGACGTGCTGACCCTGACCGTCGAAGAATACCGCGCCCGCAGCCCCTTCGGGCGGCTGATGTATCGGCTGTATCGCAACCCGCTGATTTTGTTCGTGCTGGGGCCAAGCTATCTGTTCATCCTGCAAAACCGCCTGCCGTTTGGCCTGATGAACTCTGGCTGGCGCTATTGGACCAGCGCGATGGGCACCAATGCGGTGATCGCAATCGCGCTGGGGCTGATGATCTGGCTGGGTGGGCTGATGCCGGTCTTGCTGATCTATCTGCCCACCTCGGTGATCGCGGGCACGATTGGCGTCTGGCTGTTCTACGTCCAGCACCAGTTCGAAGAAACCCACTGGTCAAAAACCGAAGACTGGCAGTTGCATCACGCAGCACTTGAAGGCTCGTCGCATTATGTGTTGCCGCAACCGCTGCGCTGGCTTACCGCCAATATCGGCATCCACCATGTGCATCACCTCTATAGCCGCATCCCGTTCTACCGCCTGCCAGAGGTGTTGAAAGACAACGCCGATCTGGCCGAAGCCCAGCGCCTGACAATCTGGCAAAGCTTCAAATCGGTAAACCTGCATCTGTGGGACGAAAAGCTGCAAAAGCTGATGTCGTTCCGCGAAGCAAAGCGTCTTTACGGCGTCGCCTGACAAAAGGCATCGGCGCGCCCTTCGGACGCTGATTTCTCAAAATAGGAAAAGCCGAGCTTGATCAAAGCTCGGCTTTATCATTTTACGCTCGGTGGCTGGCAGCGTCTAAGCCGCAGCCATCCGGCGATCCGCCATCCAGAACAGCAACGGGTTCATCAAGATCGACACCAACGCCGCCGCCACCACCAAATCGCGCGCCGCTTCGGGCAGGATCGCCAGATCAACCCCCATCGCCACCAATATGAACGAAAATTCGCCAATCTGCGCCAAGCTTGCAGCAAGCGTCAGCGCGGTCGCTTGGCTGTGCCCCATGGCGCGGGTCAGCCCATAGGCTGTCACCGCCTTGACGCCCACCACAATCGCCACCACCGCTATCACCGCCAAAGGTTGCGTCCACAACACAGACGGATCAAACAGCATGCCAACCGAAACAAAGAACAGCACCGCAAACGCATCGCGCAGCGGTAGCGTGTCTTTCATCGCCTGCGCCGACAGGCTCGACCCCGCCATCACCATCCCGGCAAAAAACGCGCCCAGCGCGAATGACACGCCAAAGAACGTCGCCGACCCCACCGCGACGCCCAAAGCAATCGCCAGCACCGAAAGCCGGAACAACTCGCGCTGCTTGGTATGGGCAACGTAATGCAGCAACCACGGGATCAGCTTGCTGCCAAACACCAGCATCAAGCCCACAAAGCCGCAGACCTTCACCGCCGTAATCAACAGCGTCGCCCCAATCGGCCCAATGCCCAAACGCGCAACCTCTGCCGCGCCATCCTCGACCGGAATCGCCACCCCGCCCATCAGCCCAGCCAGCGGCGGGATCAACACCAGCACCACCACCATCACCAGATCTTCAACGATCAGCCAGCCAACCGCGATCCGTCCGCGCTCGTCCTTCACCATCCCGCGCGCCTGCAACGCCCGCAGCATCACCACCGTCGACGCCACCGAAAGCGAAAGCCCGAACACCAGCCCCGCCCCAACACCCCAGCCCAAACCAACCGCCAGCGCCAGCCCCGCCAAAAGCGCCACCGCAATCTGCCCCAAGGCACCCGGCACCGCCACCGCCCGCACCGCCAACAGATCCCGCGGCGAAAAATGCAGACCCACCCCGAACATCAGCAAAATCACCCCAAGCTCGGCCAATTCGCCGGCAAGCTCCTGATTTGCCACAAACCCCGGCGTAAACGGCCCAATCACCACACCCGCCATCAGATAGCCCGCAATCAACGGCAATCGCAGCCGATGCGCCATCAGGCCAAAGATAAACGCCAGCCCAAGGCCAACCGCAATCGTGGTGATCAAAGGGGTATCATGGGGCAAACGCCACCTCCTGCACTGAAATTCGGATATGCCTTTAAACTAAACCTGATGCGGCATGGTTCAACCGTAAATCCCGACTTTTTCCGTCACAATTCCACGCCCACTATGTCAGTATGTTACCAAACGCCGCTGTTGACCCAATTTTGCCAGCTGCTACGCCTAGGCGATGATCCTGTTGCAAAACCCCGCCGCCCGCCGCCTGTTCCTGCACCGCCATGCCTTGGCAGAGCCGCCAACCGGCCCCGCCACCGGCCCGGCCTTGGCCACCCTGATCAACCGCATCGGCTTTGTGCAGGTCGACAGCATCAACACGGTCGAACGCGCCCACCACATGATCTTGTTTGCGCGTCGGCAATCCTATCGGCCCGAAGCGTTGAAACCCCTGCTCGAACGCGACCGCGCACTGTGGGAACACTGGACGCATGACGCCTCGATCTTGCCCGTCGCGCTGCATCCGCTGTGGCAGCACCGGTTTGACCGTGACGCCATCCGCATGAAGGCCAATTGGAAGGCGTGGTTTCGCGACGGTTTTGAGGCCCAGTTTGAAACCATCTTGCGCCGGATCGAAGCTGACGGCCCCGTCACCACCACCGATGTCGGTCAGGGCGAAGCCCGTGGCAAAGGCGGCTGGTGGGATTGGCATCCGTCGAAAACCGCGCTGGAATGGCTGTGGCGCACCGGACAACTGGCCATCACCCGCCGCGACGGGTTTCAAAAGGTCTATGACCTTAGCCACCGCGTCATTCCCGATGCCCATCGCACCCCGGCACCCGATGCCGAAACCATGGTAAATTGGGCCTGCACGTCGGCGCTTGATAACCTTGGCTTCGCTGACGCCAGCGAATTGCGCGCCTATTGGCACCTGCTGCGCCCCGACGAAGTAAAAGCTTGGGCCAAAGCCGCGCTTGCCAGCGGCGAAATCATTGAAATCAGCGTCGAGGGTGCCGAAGGCCAACGCCGCCGCGCCTTCGCGCGTCCAGATGTGGTGCAGGCTGCTGCAAACGCCCCAGATGCACCGCAACGCCTACGCATCCTGTCACCTTTCGACCCCGCGTTACGCGACCGCGACCGCGCTGAATTCCTGTTCGGCTTTCACTATCGGATCGAAGTTTTCGTGCCAGAAGCCCAACGCAAATACGGCTACTACGTCTTTCCGGTGCTCGAATCCAACCGCCTGATCGGCCGCATCGACGCAAAGGCCCACCGCGACGCCAATGTGTTGCGCGTCAAAGCCTTCTGGCCCGAAGCCGGAATAAAACTCGGCGCAGGCCGCCAGTCGAAACTAGAGTCAGAACTCGCCCGCCTTGCCGCCTTTTCCGGCTGTGATCGCATCGAATTTCTGCCGGGCTGGCAGCGCGAAACCTTGGCCTAAGCCCAGCGCTGCCGCCCAGCAATTGCTCTTTTAAAAATACTCCCGCCGGAGGCGTCTTGCGTTCAGCCCACGCGCCGCCGCCCAATTGGGCAACGACCCGCACCCTGTGACGCTCACTGCAATTGCTTCCCCTCTGGCCAACTCATCACATGGCTCAGCGTCACCTCTTTGGTTTCTCCGGCGGCAATGTCAAATTCCCATGCCAGAATTCCGCGTTGGCCGTCTACGTCCGTTTCGGTTGGTTCGGGGTCGGCACTGAAGCTGATCTGCAAATCCTCTTGCTCGGAATAGGGCACCAAATCCAACAGCCGCACTGGCCACGTCTCGTCGGTCAGGTTTTCCACCTTCAAAACCGCCTTTTCTTCAATCTGGGTCGAACTGGTCAAAATCCCGCGATCGCCCTCGGCACGCTCTGGCATGGCACGGCTTAGCCGCAGCCCGTCAATAGCGCCAAAGGCCAGTTCGGCCTTGCCACCTGCGGGCACCGCATCAATATAAGAACTGCCCACCAGCACGCCTTCGCGCAGCAAATAGGCCTGACCGGGCAGCAGCATCTCTTTGCTATCATTGCTGAAGCTGGCCAGCACAAACGCGGTGCTGTCCAAACGCGGCACCGCGCGCGCCTCGATCTTCGGGGTAAACTGCACTTCATCCAACGCCAGCCGCAGGTTTTCCACCCCCGTCGCCACGTTGACCGGCGTCGGATAGTGATAAACCACCACATCGCCTTGCAGCGCCGCCGTGGCCTCCACGGGTGCAGGCGCCATTGCAGGTTCTGCCATGGTTTCAACGGCAGAGTCGTATTGCATCCCGCCGTCTGATTTCAACATCTGCGCCGGATCACCAATCTGCCGCAGCTCGGGCCACAGCGTTGACGGTGCTGCCTGCGCTGACGGTTGCGCGGTTGACAGCGTCAGGTCCACACCCGCCCAATCTTCGCCGGAATACTGGCTTACCAAAACGCCGCGCGCCACGGTCAGTGCCGGGTCTGGCTTGCGGGTCAGCATCATGTCGTAAACCGGCTGCCAACTGGCATTGCTGACAAAATGCGTCACCGTCAGATGCTCTTCGCCGGCAGTTTCCACCCCGACCGCAACCGAAAGCGCCGCATAATCGGTATCGCCCTGCAACAGCGCCGCTTGCGCCGCCTCGGCATCGGCCAAAACCTTGTTGGCCGCGTCCAACGCCTTTTGCGCCGCCGGAATTTCGGCCTCTGCCGCCAAAGCAGTCTGCCGCGCTGCCAGCACTTCGCCGCCGATCATCGCCGCCAGCGCCTTGAGACCATCGACCGTCACCGCATCACCTTCGGGTTTCACGCCGCGCAGAAAACTGGCCTGCGCATCCGCAGCCTCGACCTTGGCATTGATCGCCGCAATCGTCGCCTCTGCCGCCTGCAGCCCGGTCTGCGCCGCCTCAACCGCCGCTTTTGCCGCCAACACCTCGACGCTTGCCGGATCGGCGCGTGGTGGCAGCCGGTCGGTCCGCAGCGCATAGGCCCCCAATTGCACGCCATCGGCCTGCAGCCGGATCAACTCTGCCACCGTATCCGACGGCAGGTCGGTGATCAGCAAGTCGTGCTGCCCTGCCGGGGCATTGAACGTCACCTCGCGCGTCACCTGCGCGCCTTCGGGATAGACCGTCACTGCGGTCACATGGCTGGCCGCCATAATCTGGTCGGCCAAAGCGGGGCTGGGCAGCATCAAAGCCAAAATCGCAAAACGGTGCATGAAATCCTCCTGCATATGCCCCAAGGTAGGCCCGCGCCTTGGCATCCGGCAAGCCCTAGACCTCTTGTCGACAATTGGTCGCACTGCCATGCTGCCCGCAACAAAAGGACATGCCATGACCGCAAAAGCCGCGCCCGAAACCCTGAAATCCACCGCCGCCTTGCCGAAAGTCACCCACGCCAAAGGCAGCTATCTTTGGGACGCCACCGGCAAACAATACATCGACGGATCGGGCGGCCCTGCGGTGTATTGCCTTGGCCACGCCAACACCGAAGTCAACGATGCCATCACCGCGCAACTGTCGCAAATTGCGCATGGCTACCGCTATAATTTCACCACCGACGCGCTAGAAGACCTGACCGAAATCCTGCGCGCCAAGACAGGTATGGCAGAAATGGTTTTCGTGACCGGCGGTTCCGAGGCCGTGGAAAGCTGTCTGAAAATCGCCCTGCAATATCAAACCGCCATCGGCCAAAAGACCCGCCGCCGCTTCATTTCGCGGCAACGCTCTTGGCACGGCAATTCTCTGGGCGCGCTGGGGGTATCGGGCTTTGCCGAACGCACCATCGCCTATGAAGGCGCCTTCATTCCGTCGATAAAACTGTCGCCCGCCAACGCCTATCGGCCCATCGCCGGTGCCACGGCCGCAACCGCAGCCGAGGCTTGCGCCGCCGAGCTAGAGGCCGCGATTCTTGCCCACGGCCCCGAAACCATCGCCGCCTTCATCTTCGAACCCGTCGTCGGGGCTGCTGGCGGCTGCGTGCCCGCACCCGATGGCTATGCCAAGCGCGTGCGCGAGATTTGCACAAAATACGGTG
>JAHEDL010000167.1 GCA_024641255.1 Pseudorhodobacter sp. | reverse complement strand
ATGAACAGACTGTCCGGCTTGGCCTGCGCCATCAGCTTTTCATTGACCTGATAGCCGCGCAGCTGGTTGTGCCGCCGCTCTTTCGCGCTTTCGGGGTCATGCATCGACACCCAAGTGTCGGTCACCACCAAATCCGCCCCCTGCACCGCAACCACCGGATCGCGTTCGATCAAAACTTTGCTGCCTTTCGACCGCGCAAAGTCAACGAATTTCGGCTCGGGGTCCAAAGTCTCTGGCCCGGTGAAGGTAAAATCAAAGCCAAACTGGCCCGCCGCGTGCAGGAACGACGCCGCGACGTTGTTGCCGTCGCCCGCCCAAACCACCTTCTTGCCCGCAATCGGCCCGCGATGCTCTTCATAGGTCATCACATCCGCCATGATCTGGCAGGGATGGGTGCGGTTGGTCAGCCCGTTGATCACCGGAACCGTGGCGTGTTCGGCCATCTCTAGCAGAGTGGCCTCTTCAAAGGTGCGGATCATGATCAGATCAACATAGCGCGACAGCACGCGGGCCGTGTCGGCAATGGTTTCGCCATGGCCCAGTTGCATTTCCTTGCCCGACAGCACCATGGTCTGCCCGCCCATCTGGCGCACACCCACGTCAAACGAAACCCGGGTGCGGGTGGATGGCTTTTCAAAGATCAACGCCACCATTCGCCCCGCCAGCGGCTGGTCATCATCCGGTGTGCCCTTGGGACGGTTGTTGCGCGCCGCTTTCATGGCATGCGCCGAATTGATCATCGCCCGCAATTCGCCGGCGTCGGTTTTGTGGATATCAAGGAAATGTTTCATGTCGGTCTCACTGGTGGCAGGCGCTGGGGGTTTTGCACCCCCAGACCCCCGCAGGATATTTCTGCCAAGAGGATGGAGCTTAGCGCCACGCTACTCGTCGAGAGGCACAATACGCCGCTTCGGCGCTGGACGGGTCCAGTTGCATCAGGCAGCCTCGATCCGGGCCGCCGTGCGGTCAAGCCGCGCCAAAGCCTCGGCAATGTCGGCCTCGGGGATGTTCAGCGCCGGCAACAGCCGCAGCACGTTATCCGCCGCCGGAACCGTCAGCAGATGTTCGGCGTAGGCGGCCTTGACCACATCAAGGTTTGACGCCTTGCATTTCAAGCCCAGGATCAAGCCCTGCCCGCGCACCGCTTCGAACACCGTCGGGTGGCTGGCAACCAGCCCCTCCAAGCCCTGCCGGAACTGCGCCGCCTTGCGCGACACTTCGTCAAGGAAGGCATCGTCAGCGACAATCTGCATCACGGCCGAGCCAACCGCGCAGCCCAGCGGGTTACCGCCATAGGTAGAGCCGTGGGTGCCTGCCACCATGCCGCTTGCCGCATCTTCGGTGGCCAGCACCGCACCCAACGGGAAGCCGCCGCCGATGCCCTTGGCCACCATCATGATATCGGGCGTCACACCGGCCCATTCATGCGCAAAGAGCTTGCCTGTGCGGCCCACGCCACATTGCACCTCGTCAAAGATCAACAGCGTGCCGGTTTCATCACACAGATCGCGCAGGCCCTTCAGGCATTGATCTGGCACCACACGAATGCCACCTTCGCCCTGCACCGGTTCGATGATCACAGCACAGGTGCGGGTGGTGATCGCCGCGCGGATCGCATCGTGATCGCCCCATTTCAACTGCTTGAACCCCGGCATCAGCGGGCCAAAGCCCTTGACCATCTTTTCCGATCCGGCGGCAGCGATCGCGCCAGTTGAGCGGCCATGGAACGCGCCTTCGAACGCGATGATCTCGATCCGGTCCTTCATATCCCGATCATAGTGGTACTTCCGCGCCATCTTGATCGCCAGTTCCGCCGCCTCGGTGCCGGAGTTGGTGAAAAACACCGTGTCGGCAAAGGTTTTGTCGACCAGCATCTCGGCCAGCTTTTCCTGTTCGGGAATGCGGTAAAGGTTCGACACATGCCACAGCTTTTGCGCCTGCGCGGTCAGCGCGGCCACCAGCGCCGGATGGGCATGGCCCAGCGCATTCACCGCGATCCCGGCCCCCAGATCCAGATATCGGCTGCCATCCTCCGCCGTCAGCCAAGAGCCTTCGCCTTTAACAAAGGCAATCGGGGCGCGGTTATAGGTCGGCAGAACGGGCGTGATCATGGAATGCAGCCTTTCACAGCGAAAGCCTAGGCGTAGCCAAGGACATAGGGGGAAGTCAACGGGCGAGGGGGAAGCAAACAAAGGGCCTTATGACGCAAGGCAAAGCGGATCGAACGTCAGGCGCGGCGGCGCTGGCGTCGGGGACGGGCAATAAAGGCGGTCCGGGTGATCATGCCGGGCGGCATAGCGCATGCCGCCCCAGCTGTAAACCGATTTCCAGGCGCGGCTTATACCAACCGCCGCGCCAGCCGGTTTTGCTGTTCGATCACCCGCGGCAGATCAATCGTTGCCATATGGCCACCCTGCACCACCTGCCGCCCCTCGACAAACAGATCGCGCACCCGCGTTGGCCCGCACAGAACAAGGCTGGCCACCGGGTCCCAAGACCCTGCCGCCTCTATCCCCGACACATCCCAGATCGCCAGATCGGCGCGCTTGCCGGCCTCAAGGCTGCCGCAATCGCTGCGCCCCAACACCTTTGCGCCGCCCAGCGTCGCAATCTCCAACGCCTCGCGCGCGGCCATCGCATCCGCGCCGCGCGCCACCCGCTGCAACAACAGCGCTTGCCGCGCCTCCAGCACCAGATTGCCCGCATCATTGCTGGCAGAGCCATCGACCCCCAGCCCCACCTTCACACCGGCATCCCGCATCGCCCGCACCGGCGCAATGCCAGAGCCCAACCGGCAATTCGAACAGGGGCAATGCGCCACGCCTGTGCCAGATCTTGCGAACAAATCAATCTCGCCCGCATCCAGCTTGACACAATGCGCATGCCAAACATCCGCCCCGGTCCATCCCAGATCTTCGGCATATTGCCCCGGACGGCAACCGAATTTCGCCAGGGAATAGGCGATATCCTCATCGTTTTCCGCCAGATGGGTGTGCAGCATCACCCCCTTGTCACGCGCCAACACTGCCGCATCGCCCATCAGATCGCGGCTGACCGAAAACGGCGAACAGGGTGCCAATCCCACCCGCACCATCGCCCCATCGCGGCTGTCATGATGCGCGTCCACCACGCGGATGCAGTCCTCAAGAATAGCCGCTTCCCGCTCAACCAGACTGTCGGGCGGCAAACCGCCATCGCTGACCCCAATGCTCATCGCGCCGCGCGTCGGGTGAAACCGCAGCCCCACCGCCTGCGCCGCCGCAATGGTATCATCCAGCCGCGCACCGTTCGGAAACAGATACAAATGGTCCGAAGTCAAAGTGCAGCCCGACAGCGCCAACTCCGCAAGCCCGACCTGCGCCGATACAAACATCTCTTCCGGCCCAAACTTCGCCCAGATCGGATACAGCGTCTGCAACCAGCCAAACAGCAGCGCATCCTGCCCGCCCGGCACCGCCCGCGTCAGCGTCTGATAAAGGTGATGATGCGTGTTCACCAACCCCGGCGTCACCACACAGCCGCGCGCTTCCACAACACGGCCCGCAGTGGTCAACCCTTGCCCCACCGCCGCAATCACGCCGCCCCTGATCAGCACATCTCCGCCAGCAATCTCGCGCCGCGCGGCATCCATCGTCACCACCGCGTCGGCGCCACGCAGAAGAATTTCGGATTTCGGATCAAACATAGGCTTCCCCTTAACCACCCCCTTCGGTGGATCGGGAAGCTGCGCGACAGAAGGGGGGTAAAGGACTCGCGCGCACCCAAACTAGCAAAGCCCCACCGCCCCGCCAATCCCCTTCATCTTGGCAAAAATATCCTCGGGGTAAGGATTTGCCACGCAAATCCTGTAGGGGCAGACAGCCCCTGCGACCCGAGCGATAGCGAGATCAAAGCAATGGCCCGCAGGGCCGCCGCCAGATCAGCCGTTCAACAGCGCCAAAGCCTCGGCATGCACGGCGCGGTTCGCTGCCGCCAACACCCGCCCGCCATTCAAACAGGGGTTGCCCTGCCAATCGGTCACTACACCGCCCGCAGCTTCAATCACCGCAATCGGGGCCTGCACGTCATAGGCCTGCAAGCCCGCCTCGATCACCAGATCAATCTGCCCCGCCGCAATCAGCGCATAGGCGTAACAGTCGGTGCCATAGCGCACCAGCTTGGCCTGCGACGCCACCCGCCGAAACGCGGCCCCCTCCTCAGCGCTGCCAACTTCGGGAAAGGTTGAAAACAAGATCGCCTCTGACAGCGGCCGCGCCGCGCGCGTGCGCAAGGTGCGCCGCCCCATCGGTCCGTTCACCTCGGCCCGGCCCAGACCACCCTCGAAGCGCTCGCGGATATAGGGCTGGTCGATCAGGCCATAGACGACGCCAGCCGCATCGCGCAGCGAAATCAGCACGCCCCAGGTTGGCGTGCCAGACAAATAGCCGCGGGTGCCGTCGATCGGGTCCAACACCCAAGTCAGCCCCGAGGTTCCCGCCACCGGCCCAAATTCTTCGCCCAGGATGCCATCCGCAGGCCGACGCCGCGCCAAAATCTCGCGCATCCGGGTTTCCGACAGCCGATCTGCCACCGTCACCGGATCAAACCGCGCCGCTTCCTTGTTATCGGCCGTCAAACCTTCGCTGCGAAAATGCTGCAACGTCGCCTCGCGCGCCGCTTCGGCCAATTCAGCGGCCGTAGCGAAGATATCTTGCGCGTCGATGTCGGAAATTTTGGCCATGCTCTGCTCCCGGTTCAACGGGCAGAACGCCCACTGCCCCGGGGCTAGCGCCTCGGGGGCAGCAGGTCAAGAATTTGTCAGTTACGCCGCTTCGCTAAGAACGCGCGCAAGGTCGAACAGCCGACGGCGCTGCGCCTCGGGAATGGCATAGTAAGACCGCACCAGTTCCAGCGCCTCTTTGTCCGCCATCATATCCACGCCAGCCTGCGCAACCTGCGACCCTTCGGCCAGCCCTTCAAAGAAAAAGGCAATCGTCACACCCAGCGAATCTGCAATGTCCCAAAGCCGCGACGCCGAAATCCGGTTCATCCCGGTTTCGTATTTCTGGATTTGTTGGAATTTGATCCCGACTTTATCAGCAAGCTGTTGTTGCGTCATGCCGATCATCCAACGACGATGACGGACACGCTTGCCAACATGGGCATCAACCGGGTGCTTCATAACAGTCTCCACTTTCCAAATTACGGCGTATCCTAATACAAGCAATTTTCATGCCAAAATTCGCAAAATCAGAAATCCCGTCGAAATTCTTTGCACGGCGACAAAAACCTGTCCTTTTGGATATGTCGAATTATACAAGTGAACAAAGAACTACCGCAGCGTGCAGCGCGTCGCGCGTCGCGTTCATCACAACAAGACTACTCGCCTTAAACGGGTTTTCTATATTGCATTGCATTTTGCACTTAATGACGCCAATTTTTCGCATTTTGCAAAATACTATTCAGCTTAAGCCGCTTATTTTTGCCACTAACACCCCGGATGGTGTCAATTTCGGGTGGTTTTGCCGGAAAAATTCCCGCATTTTCACAACATTGCGGTGATAAATCAGGAGTGTTTTATGCGGGCGTGGCAGGTTTCGGCACTTCATCAGGCAGCCAGCATGACAACCCTAGGTTTGCCGCAGCCCGCCGCCGGACAGGCGCGTTTGCGCGTTGCCGCCTGCGGTTTGAACTTCGCCGATCTGCTGATGGCGCAAGGCAAGTATCAAGAACGCCCCGCCCTGCCCTATGTGCCGGGGATGGAGTTTGCGGGCACTGTCGATGCGCTTGGCCCCAACACCACCGGCCCTGCCCCCGGCACCCGCGTTGCGGCTTTTGCCGGGTCTGGCGGGCTTGCCGAGTATGCCGTCGTCGATGCCGCCCGCCTTGTGCCGCTGCCCGACGCCATGAGCTTTGCCGAAGCCGCCGCCTTCCAGATCGCCTATGGCACCTCGCATCTGGCGCTGACCCACAAGGCGCGGCTGCAACCGGGCGAAACCTTGCTGGTTCTGGGGGCTGCGGGCGGTGTGGGGCTGACGGCGGTTGAAATTGGCAAACGTCTGGGCGCGCGCGTTATCGCCTGTGCCCGCGGCGCCGACAAGCTGGCCATCGCCCGCGCCGCAGGGGCGGATGTGACCATCGACAGCGAAACGCCTGATCTGAAAGCCGCGTTCAAGGGGCTTGGCGGCGTCGATGTTGTCTACGATCCGGTCGGCGGCCCGGCGTTTATGGCGGCCCTGTCTGCCTGCCGCCCAGATGGCCGCCTGCTGGCCATCGGCTTTGCCAGCGGCGAGGTGCCGCAAATTCCCGCCAATCTGCTGCTGGTCAAGAACCTAAGCGTGATGGGGCTGTATTGGGGCGGCTATCTAAACTTCGCGCCGCAAGTGCTGACCGACAGCCTGCGCACGCTGTTTCAGTGGTTCGCCGAAGGCGGTTTGCGGCCGCATATCTCGCATCAACTGGATTTTGCCGATTACCCGCAG
>JAHEDL010000163.1 GCA_024641255.1 Pseudorhodobacter sp. | reverse complement strand
TGCACCGCCATCGACGGTGTCGCTGCCCGCGCCGCCGTGCAGCAGGTCATTGCCAAAACCGCCATCCAGCGCGTCGTCATCTGCGCCGCCTGCAAGCGAATCGTCGCCATCGCCGCCAACGAGGCTATCGGTGCCACTGCCACCATGCAGGGTGTCATCGCCTTCGCCGCCTTGCAGGGTGTCAGCCCCGGCATCGCCTGCGAGGTGGTCATTTTCATCGTGGCCGATCAGCACATCGTCACCAGCGCCACCGCCAAGACTATCTGCGCCAAGGCCACCGTTCAGCGCATCATCGCCTTCGCCGCCTTCCAGCGTGTCATCACCGGCGTGGCCCTGCAGCATGTCGTCAAGATCGCTGCCGGTCAGCCAAAGGTCTTCGGGTGCGGGCGTTACGGTGTCATTCGACGAAACTGTGCCGTCTTCCGAGGTGTCGCGGGTTTCAGCCGATGCGTCGCCGACCGCCATTGCCGAGCCGGGGCCAAGCAGATCAACGCCGCTAAGATCGTCTTCGTTGCTGTTGTCATCGGGTGGGTCATCGGTCGCGTCAGGCGTATCGACCACGTTGGTGAGCGAATCTACCATAACCCCGGCAAACAGCGCCCCTAAAAGACCGACCAAACCAAGCATCACACATACCCCCACAACGCGGCACCAATGACGTTAACTTTTGTTAACCAAACTTCAGGCTAATCTACTGTTCAATAAAACTAATATTGCACAACCCTACCACGAATCAGGGATGGCTTCAAAAGCCGTTTATGCAGTGTTTGAGCTTTTCTCTGGCCGGGTGCTATGGCTGTCGGGCAGCGTTAGGGCCATGCGCCGCCAAACGGGCTTTCGTGCAATTCTGCTTCCCTTTTTGCCGAAATTCCCCTATACGCGCGCATCCGTCAGAGACTGGCGGTGCCAACGGCCCTGCTGGACGACATCCCGGCTTGTGCCATCACCCTCTTAACAGGAGATCCCGATGTCGATCACCGTCGAAGAAAAAGCCCGTCTGATCAAAGAATACGCAACCAAAGAAGGCGACACCGGTTCGCCCGAAGTTCAGGTTGCTATCCTGTCGTCGCGCATTGCCACGCTGACCGAGCACTTCAAATCGCACAAGAAAGATAACCATTCTCGTCGCGGTCTGCTGATGCAGGTTGCTCAGCGTCGTAAGCTGCTCGACTACCTGAAGGGCAAAGACGAAGCACGTTACCAGTCGCTTATCGCGCGTCTCGGCCTGCGTCGCTAACCCAAAGTCGCGCCCTTCGGGGCGCGTCTTGCATTTTTGGCCTTGGGTGACCAAGGCGTCGGCTGCCTTGCCAAGGCTCTGCGGGGCAGCCTTCCGCTAGACAAAATGAGCCACGGGCATGGGGCCCGTACGCAATGGCCGGCGGGAGGGTCCCCCGGCAGGATAGGAAAACAGATGTTTAACGTTACGAAAAAGTCGATCCAGTGGGGCAATGAAACGCTGACGCTGGAATCGGGCAAGGTCGCACGTCAGGCCGACGGCTCGGTCATCGCCACTTATGGCGAAACCAGCGTCATGGCTAACGTGACCTATGCACGCGCGCCGAAGCCGGGTCAGGACTTCTTCCCGCTGACCGTGCACTATCAGGAAAAATACTACGCTGCGGGCAAGATCCCCGGCGGCTTCTTCAAACGTGAAGCCCGCCCCAGCGAAAAAGAGACGCTGACCTCGCGTCTGATCGACCGTCCGTGCCGCCCGCTGTTCGTTGAAGGCTTCAAGAACGAAGTGCTGGTTATGGCAACCGTGCTGAGCCACGACCTGGTGAATGACCCCGATATCGTGGCGATGGTGGCTGTTTCGGCCGCACTGACGATTTCTGGCGTGCCGTTCATGGGCCCGATTGGCGCTGCGCGCGTTGGCTTCTCGGGTGGCAACTATGTGCTGAACCCCAGCGTTGACGATATGCAGGGCCTGCGCAACAACCCGGATCAGCGCCTTGATCTGGTTATTGCCGGCACCAAAGACGCCGTGATGATGGTGGAATCGGAAGCCTACGAGCTGACCGAAGAAGAAATGCTGGGCGCTGTGAAGTTCGGCCATGACGCGATGCAGCCGGTGATCGACCTGATCATCGACTTTGCCGAAGATTGCGCCAAAGAGCCCTTCGATTTCCAAGCACCGGATTACGCCGACCTGTACGCACGCGTCAAAGCCGCTGGCGAAACCCAGATGCGCGCCGCTTTCGCAATCCGCGACAAGCAAGACCGCACCAACGCAATCTCGGCTGCTGTTTCGGCAATCAAGGGTGCATTGAGCGAAGAAGATCTGGCCGACATCAACCTTGGTTCGGCGATCAAGAAGCTGGAATCGTCCATTCTGCGTGGCGACATCATCAACGGTGGCGCGCGTATTGACGGGCGTGACAACAAGACCGTGCGTCCGATCATTGGCGAAACCGGCATTCTGCCGCGTACCCATGGTTCGGCGCTGTTCACCCGTGGTGAAACGCAGGGTCTGGTTGTGACCACGCTGGGCACCGGCGAAGATGAGCAGATCATCGACGCGCTGCACGGCAACAGCCGTTCGAACTTCTTGCTGCACTATAACTTCCCTCCCTATTCGGTGGGTGAAGTTGGCCGCGTGGGTTCGCCGGGCCGTCGTGAAATTGGTCACGGCAAACTGGCATGGCGCGCGCTGCAAGCCGTTCTGCCGGCACCGACCGATTTCCCCTACACCATCCGCGTGGTGTCCGAGATCACCGAATCGAACGGCTCGTCCTCGATGGCATCGGTTTGCGGTGGCAGCTTGTCGATGATGGATGCGGGCGTTCCGCTGAAGGCTCCGGTCGCTGGTGTGGCCATGGGTCTGATTCTGGAAGACGACGGCCGCTGGGCTGTGTTGACCGACATTCTGGGTGATGAAGATCACCTTGGCGACATGGACTTCAAGGTTGCAGGCACCGCCAACGGCATCACCACGATGCAGATGGACATCAAGGTTGCGGGCATCACCCCGGCGATCATGGAACAGGCTTTGGCGCAAGCCAAGGACGGTCGTCTGCACATCTTGGGCGAAATGAACAAGGCGCTGTCGGCTCCGCAAGGCTTCTCGGAATATGCTCCGAAGATCGAAACCCTGCAGATCCCGACCGACAAGATCCGTGAAGTGATCGGTTCGGGTGGCAAGGTCATTCGTGAGATCGTTGAGGTTTCGGGTGCCAAGGTTGACATCAACGACGACGGCATCATCAAGATCGCGTCGTCGGATGCAGCGGCGATCAAGAAGGCCTATGACATGATCTGGTCGATCGTGGCAGAGCCGGAAGAAGGCCACATCTACACCGGTAAAGTCGTCAAGCTGGTCGACTTCGGTGCGTTTGTGAACTTCTTTGGCAAGCGTGACGGTCTGGTTCACGTCAGCCAAATCGCCAACAAGCGCCTGAACCACCCGAACGAAATCCTGAAAGAAGGCCAAGAAGTGAAGGTCAAGCTTTTGGGCTTTGACGATCGCGGCAAGGTCCGTCTGGGCATGAAGATGGTTGATCAGGAAACTGGTCTGGAAATCGTCGAAACCAAAGAAGAATCCGCCGAAGCGTAAGCTTGGGTTCTGGAAATGAAGAAGGCCCCGGAGCGATCCGGGGCCTTTTGCTTTGTGCCGGTGCGCCGTTTATTTCGGCTGTTTGGCAAAGCGCAGGTAGGGCAGCTTGATGTCCAACGCGCCAAACTTTTCGGTCGCCTGTTCGTTGTTCAGGCTAAGGGCCACGATCACGTCTTGGCCGGGCTGCCAGTTGGCGGGCGTGGCAATCGGCACGCCATCGGTGGCTTGCACGGCATCCAAGGCGCGCAGGATTTCGGCAAAGTTACGGCCTACCGACATCGGGTAGGTCATCGACAGCCGCACTTTCTTGTCCGGGCCGATGATATAGACGGTGCGAACGGTTGCGGTGTTTGCCGGCGTGCGGCCTTCGGTGGGCAGATAGAATTCTGCTGGCAGCATGTCGAAGGCTTTGGCGACGGTCAGGCTGGTGTCGTCGATGATCGGGAAGTCAGCGGCAGCCCCGCCGAAGGTTTCGATGTCACGCTTCCATTTGCCGTGATCTTCCACCGAGTCGACCGAAACGCCGATCACCTTAGTGTTGCGCTTTTTCCATTCCGCCGCCAGCTGCGCCACGGCACCAAATTCGGTGGTGCAAACCGGGGTGAAGTCGCGCGGGTGCGAAAAGATGATGGCGTACCCGCCGGCAAGCCAATCATGAAAGTGGATGGTCCCTGCGGTGGATTCGGCGGTGAAATCCGGGGCGAGGTCATTGATACGGATCGACATGGTTGCTCCTGCACTTTGTCTGATGGGGTCTATCTACACATTTTAGAACGGAATTTCATCAGGCCGCGACAGTTTGCCCGTAAAATGGAAGGAAATTCCATGCCGTGACGGCGAACATGAAAAGCCTTCTCTTTTCTGGCGGCGTTGATCGCGACATTTTCTGTCGGTCTGCTGCTTGTGCGATTTGGCGTCCACTGCCAATATATGATCAAATTTCGGGGGGTATCATGATCATCAAGCGTGACTTTTACATCAATGGCAAGTGGGTTGCGCCCGTCGCGCCGCGCGATTGCGATGTGATCGACCCTTCGACGGAAGAGCCCTGCGCTGTCATCTCGCTGGGGGCCGAGGCCGATACCAATGCGGCAGTTGCCGCAGCGAAGGCCGCGTTTCCGGCGTGGGCGGCCACGCCGCCTGCGGTGCGGCGCGAAGCTGTGGTGAAGATACTTCAGCAATATGAACTGCGGTTGGAAGAATTGGCGCATGCCATTGCCATTGAAATGGGCGCGCCGATTGATATGGCGCGCGACAGTCAGGCGCCCTGTCTGCCGTGGCACGCCACCAACTTCCTGACAGCTTTTGATGCGATGGAATGGGTGCGCCCGCTGGGTCCGCATGCCCCGAATGACCGCATTGCTTTGGAGCCGATTGGCGTTGTTGGCCTGATCACGCCGTGGAACTGGCCGATGAACCAGATTGCGCTGAAGGTGATTCCGGCGCTTTTGGCGGGCTGCACCTGTGTGCTGAAACCGTCCGAAGAATCGCCGCTGAACGCGCTGTTGTTTGCCGAATTCTGCCATGATGCCGGGGTGCCGCCGGGGGTGTTCAACCTTGTGAACGGCGATGGTCTGGGCGTTGGGGCGGTGCTTTCGGCGCATCCTGACGTGGAAATGATTTCCTTTACCGGATCAACCCGCGCTGGCCGCGCGATTTCGAAGGCGGCCGCCGAAACGCTGAAGCGCGTGACGCTGGAGCTTGGCGGCAAAGGTGCCAACGTGATTTTCGCCGATGCCGATGAGCGCGCGGTGGAACGTGGTGTGCGGCATATGATGAACAACTCTGGTCAATCGTGCAACGCGCCGTCGCGGATGCTGGTTGAACGCCCGGTCTATGATCGCGCCGTCGAAATCGCCGCACAGGTCGCAAGTTCGATCAAGGTTGGGTCGGCGCATGAAGCTGGCAAGCATATTGGCCCGGTGGTGAACAAGCGGCAGTGGGATCAGATTCAGGGCTATATCCAGAAGGGCATCGACGAAGGCGCGCGGCTGGTGGCGGGCGGGCTTGGTTTGCCGGATGGGTTTAACCGGGGATTCTACGTCAAACCGACCGTGTTTGCCGATGTGGTGCCGGGCATGACGATCGAGCGTGAGGAAATCTTTGGCCCGGTGCTGTCGATCATTCCGTTTGATAGCGAAGAAGATGCGGTGCGCATCGCCAATGACACGCCCTATGGGTTGACCAACTATGTGCAATCCAGCGATGGCGCGCGGCGCAACCGGATGGCGCGGCGGTTGCGGTCCGGCATGGTGGAAATGAACGGTAAGTCCCGCGCGGCAGGTTCGCCGTTCGGCGGGGTGAAAGCCTCTGGTCGGGCGCGTGAGGGTGGGCATTGGGGGCTGGAAGAGTTTCTGGAGGTCAAGGCGATCTCGGGTTGGGATTCTGCCGCCGAGTGACGCGATGCCATAGCGTTGACGCCGCCGGATTTCCGGCGGCGTTTTGCGTTTGCGGGGCAGGCCGGGTGCTTGCGAACCACAATCGGAAAACTTGACACATATGTCGATTCGCGCTTTCTTGCGATTATTCAGCCGCAGGAGTCGCCCCATGACCAGCCATCCCCGCTTGCTTTCCCCGCTGCAACTGCGCGGGCAGACGCTGCGCAATCGCATTGTTTTTGGTGCCCACACCAACAACATGTCAGACTTGGGCATTCCTGGGCCGCGCATGGAAAACTACTTTGTCGAGCGTGCCTTGGGCGGCGCCGCGATGATTGTCACCGAACCTGTTCCAGTGCATCGAACCGGGGTTTTGACGCGGGGAAACCTGCTGCACAGTTCGGATGAGATCATCCCGCATTTTCAACGTATTACGGATAAGGTGAAAGAGGCGGGCGCGGTGATTTGCCAGCAGCTTTACCATGTTGGCGCACATGGCGATTCTGACCTTAGCTTTGCGCCGCATTGGTCGCCTTCGGGTGCGCCAAGCTACCACGACTCTGACGGG
>JAHEDL010000160.1:5464-6527 GCA_024641255.1 Pseudorhodobacter sp. | reverse complement strand
AGAAAACCTATCAGATGAACCCCGCCAACAGCGACGAGGCCCTGCGTTTGATTGAACGCGATCTGCGCGAAGGCGCCGATATGGTGATGGTGAAACCGGGGATGCCCTATCTGGATATCTGCCGTCGCGTGAAAGACATGTTCGGCGCGCCGACCTTTGCCTATCAGGTTTCGGGCGAATATTCGATGATCGTCGGCGCGGCAGAGCGGGGCTGGATCAACGGCGAAGCGGCTATGCTGGAAAGCCTGATGGCCTTCAAACGTGCCGGTTGCGATGGTATTTTGACCTATTTCGCACCGCAAGTGGCGCGGTTGCTGCGCAACTAAGCGCTTAACGTTTTTGGGGTGGATGACAGTCTTGGCGAAACCCGCTAGACTGAAAACAATCTGGGGCAACGACCCTGGATGAGGCAAAAGGGCGGAAACATGCAACTTTCCAGACGGGCTTTTATGGGCGCGGGCGCTGCGGCGACGCTTGCTGGCTGCAATCCTTCGATGATGGGCAATGGGGTTGGCTCTGGGGCCAGCGCGCAGATTGATGCGCGGGTGCAGGCCACGCAGACTTATCTCTTCAACAACTATCCCGGCACCCGCGAATTGACCGGCAAGGCGCGTGGCGTGCTGTATATGCCGCTGATGACCGAAGCTGGCTTTGGCATCGGTGGCGGCTTTGGCCGCGGCGCGCTGCAGATCAATGGCGTGACGGTGGATTACTATTCTGCCACCAAGGCCAGCATCGGCTTTCAGATTGGCGCACAGCAATATGCGCATGCGCTGTTCTTCATGACCGACGCCGCGCTACAAGATTTCCGCCGTTCGCCCGGTTGGGCAGGCTCTGCCGACATCCGCTATGCCACCCCCGAAGAGGGTGGGTCTATCGGCAAAGAAACCACCGAACTGGACCCGGTGATTGCCTTGGTCTTTGGCCAGCAGGGTCTGATCGCCGGGGCAACCTTGGCCGGTGTGAAATACACCCGCATCATTCCCTGAAACAGGGTCACGTCGTAACGGCGGCCAAGGCGCACCTTGCCTTGGCCGCCCGTTTGACGACTAGCGCAGCCGCC
>JAHEDL010000160.1:0-5454 GCA_024641255.1 Pseudorhodobacter sp. | reverse complement strand
TTGTAAAACTGATCGACCAAAGCGGTGACCGGCAAGCGCGCGCCGATTTCGTCTGCGGTTTCAAGACAGATTTTCAGGTCTTTGCGCATCCAGTCCACCGCAAAGCCAAAGTCGAAATTGCCCGCAAGCATGGTTTTGTGGCGGTTGGCCATCTGCCAAGACCCGGCAGCGCCTTGCGAAATTACCTCAACCACCGCTTCGCCATCCAGACCGGCCTTTTCGCCAAAAGCCAGCGCCTCGGCCAAGCCCTGCACCAATCCGGCAATCGCGATCTGGTTCATCATCTTGGCCAATTGCCCGGCACCAGACCCACCCAAACGTCGACAAATCCGCGCATAGGCGGCAATCACAGCCTCGGCGCGGGCATAGTCGGCCTCGGCGCCACCGCACATCACCGACAGCACGCCATTTTCGGCCCCCGCCTGCCCGCCCGACACTGGCGCATCGACAAAGCCAAGCGAAAGACCCGCCGCAACCTCTGACAACTCACGCGTCACCTTGGCCGAAACCGTGGTGTGATCGACAAACACCGCGCCCTTGGCCATGCCCGCAAAGGCACCATCCGGCCCCATACAAACCGCGCGCAAATCGTCGTCGTTGCCCACGCAAGCCATCACAAATTCGGCATCCTTTGCCGCCAGCGCGGGCGTGGCCGCCGCCTGCCCGCCGTGCTTTGCAACCCAAGCCGCAGCCTTCGCCGGATTGCGGTTATAAACCGTAACCGCATGCCCGTTTGCGGCAAGATGCCCTGCCATAGGAAAGCCCATTACCCCAAGCCCAAGAAAAGCCAGTTTTGCCATTGCCTTCCGCCTCTGCATTGCCCCTGATCTGGCTTTGGACTAGGAAGGTATCCTACCTACGCCGTCAAGGACTGACCCAATGCTGACCGCCTTCCGCTGGCTTATCCGTTTCTTCATCGGGCTGGTCGCCTTGGCGATTTTGGCAGCCTTTCTCAGCTATTATGTGCTGACGCGGTCCCTGCCCGACTATAACGAAGATTTCACTCTGAAGGGCATCACCGCCCCAGTCGAAATTGTGCGCAACAACGCCAATGTGCCGCATATTTTTGGCAAGACCGAACAGGATGTGTATTTCGCACTGGGCTTCACCCATGCGCAAGATCGCTTGTGGCAAATGACCATGCTGCGCCGCACCGCCCAAGGTCGGCTTTCTGAAATCTTTGGCATGCGCACTGCGAAAATTGATGAACTGGTGCGGCGGCTGGATATCTACACGCTGGCCCAGCAATCGGTCGCGGTGCAGGACCAACGCACAAAAATGGCGCTTGATGCCTATTCGGCTGGCGTGAATGCGTGGATCGGCGAAGTGAACAGCGGCGCGCGCGGCCGTGGTGCGCCGGAGTTTTTCTTCTTTTCCAACGAAATCGCCGCGTGGTCGCCCGCTGACAGCTTGGCGATCATGAAGCTGATGGCCCTGCAGCTTTCGTCGCATCTGGAAGACGAGGTGATGCGCGCCCAGCTTTCGTTGCTGCTGCCCGCACCGCGCTTGGCCGACATTTTGCCAGACGACCCAACTCAGGGCGTTGCCGCCTTGCCGCAATATTCTGCGCTGATGCCGGGGCATTTTTCCGGTGCAACCACTCAGATGGCTTATCTGGATGTGCCACTATCGCCGTTTCACAGTCGCGACTTTGCAGGCGCATCGAATGCTTGGGCCGCCATGCCGGACAAGGCCGCAGCCGGGGGCAGTTTGCTGGCCAATGACCCGCATCTTGGCCTGACCGCGCCGTCAATCTGGTATCTGGCCCGCCTGCAACTGCCGACCGGCGGGGTGATTGGCGGCACCATTCCGGGTATGCCGGTGATATTGGTTGGCCGGTCCGACCGTTTGGGATGGGGTCTGACCTCCAGCTATCTGGATGATCAGGACGTGGTGATTGAAAAGATCAACCCGGAAAACCCCGAAGAATACCTAACCCCCGAAGGCCCAAAGAAGTTCACCTCGCGCCAGACCATCTTGGCAATCAAAGGCGCAGATCCGGTAACGCTGACGCTGCGCTGGTCGCAAAGTGGCCCGATCCTGCCCGCCTCGCATTACGATCTTGGCTCTGTCACGCCATCGGGGTCGGTGGCTGCGTTGGAATGGACAGCGCTTTCGGGCGCAGACACCTCGATGACAGCAGCGATGAAGCTGATGTCGGCAGGCTCGGTGGCCGAAGCCATCGACGACGCGCGGCTGTTCGTTGCGCCCTCGCAAAACCTGATGCTGGCCGACACCAAAGGCATTGCGATGCAGACCATCGGCGCCATGCCCGAACGCGACATCAGCAACGTCACCAAAGGGCGCATGCCCGCCCCCGGTTGGCAAGGCAAGAACCGCTGGATCGGCGTGTTGCCCTACGAAGATAACCCGCGGTTCGTAAACCCCACCTCTGGCATCTTGGGCAATACCAACAACAAGATGATCGATAGGCCGTTCCCGAAACACGTCAGCTATGATTGGGGCGACACCCAGCGCATCCAACGCTGGCTGGCGCTGATGAAAACCCGTGAGGTTCACACCCGCGACTCCTTCATCGAAGCGCAGCTTGACACCGTTAGTCCCACCGCGCGCAGCCTGCTGCCGCTGATCGGCGCCGATTTGTGGTTCACCGGCGAGGCTGCTCCAGAAGGCACCCCCGAACGAATGCGTCAGAAGGCGCTGAACCTGTTGGCAAATTGGAACGGCGAGATGAACGAACATCTGCCCGAACCGCTGATCGCCGAGGCTTGGTTGCGTGCCTTGCAAGACCGCCTGACCCGCGACGAAATCGGCCCCTTGGCCGATAAGTTCACCCATCCCGAACCGGTTTTCATCGAAAGGGTGTTTCGCAACATTGATGGTGCTTCGGTGTGGTGCGATGTGGTGCAATCGGCGGCGGTGGAAACCTGCACCGATATTTCTCGCATGGCCTTGGACGAAGCCCTGCTAAGCCTGTCTGAAACCTACGGCCCCAATCTGGAAAGCTGGCGCTGGGGCGATGCGCACCAAGCCGCACATGATCACCCGGTTCTGGGCGACGTGCCGGTGCTGCGCTATTTCGTCAACATTCGCCAATCGACCTCGGGCGGCGATTCCACGCTGCTGCGCGGTCGCACCAAAGGCACGGGCCCGAACCCCTATCTTAACGTGCATGCCGGCGGCTATCGCGGCGTTTACGACTTTGCCGACCCGGATTCTTCGGTGTTCATCCAATCCACCGGCCAATCCGGCAACCCGCTGTCGCGTTTTTATGATGATCTGTCCGAACTTTGGCGGCGCGGCGAATACATTCCGATGTCGCTGGACCCAGAACTGGCGCGTGCCGCGGCCGTCGGCATCAGTCACCTGACACCGGAAAAAGCTCAATAAAGCAAAGATGTTAGATCTGCACCTTAAACGGTGCAGATCTGTTAAAGATCGCGGTAGCGCTTTTCCTGCCGCGCCGTCCACAGCACAGTCATCTGCCAGCCCTCGTCGCCCTGCACTTCGGCCAGAACCACGCCCTCGGCATGCAACCAAGCCCGCCGTTTACCTTCGGCAAAGCCAAGCTGAAGCACACGCTCGGTCTTTTCTTCGTCAAAAACCGTCGAAACGGCGTCCAGCAGGACTGCGATACCCTCGCCCGTCAGTGCCGAAACCGGGAACACCCCCGCGCGGTTTGCGGCCTGCACTGCAAGCGCCTCGTGCTGGCTGGCATCCACCAGATCAAGCTTGTTCCACACCTCCAGCATCGGCACCGCTTTCGACACGCCAAGACTGGTCAGAATATCGGCCACATCGGCGGCCTGTTCGGCAGATTCCGGGTGGCTGATATCGCGCACATGCAAGATCAGATCGGCTTCCAGCACCTCTTCCAAGGTTGCCCGAAACGCCGCAACAAGCTGGGTTGGCAGGTCGGAGATAAAGCCCACGGTGTCCGACGCGATAATCTTGCGCCCCGAAGGCAGCGTGATTCCCCGCATTGTCGGGTCAAGCGTGGCAAACAGCATGTCCTTCGCCAACACCTCGGCCCCGGTCATCCGGTTGAACAGCGTCGACTTGCCCGCGTTGGTATAGCCCACCAAAGCAACCACCGGAAACGGCACCTTGCGCCGCGAGGCCCGATGCAATTCGCGGGTTTTCACCACGCGGTCCAACTGACGCTTCAGCCGGATCACCTGATCGTCAATCGCGCGCCTGTCGGCTTCGATCTGGGTTTCGCCGGGCCCGCCGACAAAGCCAAAACCGCCGCGCTGCCGCTCAAGGTGGGTCCATGCCCGCACCAGACGCGTACGTTGGTACGACAGCGCCGCAAGCTCCACCTGCAACACGCCTTCGCGCGTCCGCGCCCGATCGGCAAAAATTTCAAGAATCAGACCAGTGCGGTCTAACAGCTTGACGCCCCACTCTTTTTCCAGATTGCGCTGCTGCACCGGCGACACCGGACCGTCAACCAAAACCAGATCAATTTCAAGCGCATGCATACGCTCTTTCAGATCGGCCACCTTGCCAGTGCCAAACAACATCCCCGGATGCACGCGCGGCAGGCGCACCACTTCGGCGCCCAAAACCTGCATACCGGGCAAGGCATCGGCCAGACTGACCGCTTCGGCCAGCCCATGTTCGGGCAAGCGCCGCGATTTGGTGGATTTCAGATCAGGGTGAAGCACAAACGCCCGCGTTGGCGCGGCGGCTGTTTCATAGGCATCAATGCCGCCGTCCTGGAACAGCGGATCATCATCGTCCTCTTCGGGAAATTCGGGTATCAGTCTTCACCCTCGTACAGGTTCACCGGGCCACCCGGCATGATGGTAGAAATTGCGTGTTTATACACCAACTGCGATTGGCCATCGCGGCGCAACAGCACACAGAAGTTATCAAACCAGGTAATTACGCCCTGCAGTTTGACACCGTTAATCAAAAAGATCGTCACCGGAACTTTTGATTTCCGGACGTGGTTCAGAAACGCATCCTGCAAATTCTGTTTGTCTGCGGCCATTTTTTCTTGTCCTTGTTGCCAGTCGCATCGGCCACTCCCAAGAGCGACGAGGCCGATAATTAAGTATGTCGCGCAAATCTGCCAGATTCCAGCACAAAAAGCACGAATCCGCCGAGCAACTTTGAAACTGTTTCTTTATGCAACACGCGGCTTAGCCTTCGTCGTCCTCATCGTCGCCCGGCCGGCCACCCGATTTCGAAGTTGTCACAACCCCAAGTGATTTTAGCTTGCGGTGCAGTGCAGACCGTTCCATGCCAACAAATCCCGCCGTGCGGCTGATATTGCCGCCAAAGCGATTGATTTGCGTCAAAAGATATTCGCGCTCAAACACTTCGCGCGCCTCGCGCAACGGCAATGTTGCCATCGCCCCGCCCAGAACCAGGCGCCCGCCTGCCTCTGTCGGCGCCTCTTGCCCGGGCAATTCGCGCGCTTCAATCGGCCCAGTGCCGTCGCCCAAAATCAGCACGCGTTCGATCACATTGCGCAACTGACGG
>JAHEDL010000157.1 GCA_024641255.1 Pseudorhodobacter sp. | reverse complement strand
CCAAGCGGTGCCGGGTTTGCTGCCGAGGCGTGGTTGCAAGACGATGGCGATCTAGCGCTGCAACCCGACGCTGCGGCGCGGCCCGGCTTTAGCGGTGATGCAAAGGCGCGCTGGTTTCAGGTGGGCAATTGGCGCGGCGTGGCGCTTGCGGGCAAGCAGGCGGCGCTTGGGTTTGCCGATGCCTGTGCTGCGGCGGATTTGGTGGTGCTTGCCGCATCCCTGCCGCCGGATACGGCGCTGCCGCACGGCTGTATCGTGTTGGATCAGGGGGTGTTGCAGCAAACCGGCGCATTGGCCCTTGTCGCAGCAGGGGATAGCCTGCTTTTGCGCCCCGCCCGCGCGGCGCAGCGGATCTGGATGGCCGAAACGCCGATCTTGCAGACCCGCGTTCTACATCGCCCGCGCGCGGCTGCGGGATCAGTAGCTGCGGATTAGCCCGACCAGACGCCCCTGCACCTTGACCATATGATCGGGGAAAACGCGGGTTTCATAGGCAGGATTTGCCGCCTCTAGCGCGATCATGTTGCCACGACGGCGGAAGCGTTTCAGCGTGGCTTCGGAATCTTCGACCAAGGCCACAACAATTTCACCGTTTTCGGCGGTGTTTTGTTCACGGATCACCACGATGTCGCCATCGTTGATGCCGGCTTCGATCATCGAATCGCCCTTCACCTCTAGCGCGTAGTGCTGGCCATTGCCCGAAAGCATCGACCCCGGCACCGCGACGTTATGCGAGGCATAAGAAATCGCTTCGATCGGCACACCAGCGGCGATGCGCCCCATGACCGGAATTTCAAGCGCATAGACGGCATCGACCGGCAGCGCGGTTTTAGGGGCATCAACCTTGTCGCCCATGATCACCTTGGGCGAGAAACCAGACTTTTCCATCGCTTCGGGGAGTTTCAGGATTTCCAAGGCGCGGGCGCGATGGGCAAGGCGGCGGATGAAGCCGCGTTCTTCCAAGGCGGTGATCAGCCGATGAATGCCGGATTTCGACCGTAAATCAAGTGCGTCTTTCATTTCATCAAACGAAGGGGGGACGCCGTCACGATCCATACGGGTCTTGATGAAATCCAACAGCTCTAGTTGCTTACGCGTCAGCATGGTCCAGCCCCCAAGCGGATGTTACGCTTATGTTCTGCCCTTGTTCTTGCTTTGTGTCAAGTCTGCTGCGGGCAATAGCCGCCTAGATTGCAATATAGTCCACCAAGTCGCCCGCACGGCGCGGCCCATCGCCGTTGGGGCGGATCAGCAGCGCGTTGGCTTCGGTCAGGATCGACAGCAGGGCAGAATCCTGACGGTCAAACGGGGTGATGGTGGGCTGACCGTCGGTCACGGCAAGGCGCGCGCGCATGTAATGGGTGCGCGGGCCGTTGGCGGGCTGATCTGCCCCCAAGCGCGCGGCAAGGGTTTGCGGCGTGGCGGGTTGGCCCAGCATCGCCTTGAGCATCGGCACCAGAAACAGGTGGCCGCAGACAATCGCCGATACCGGATTGCCGGGCAGGCCCAGCATCGGAATGCCCAGCACCCGGCCCGCCATAAGCGGTTTGCCGGGGCGCATGGCGATTTTCCAGAAGGCGCGTTCCAACCCCAGATCGGTGGCGACTTTGCCGACAAGATCGTGGTCGCCGACGCTGGCGCCGCCGATGGTCACGATCAGATCGGCACCTTCGGTCAGGGCAAACACCGTGCGCAGCGAGGCTTCGTTGTCGCGGGCGATGGGCAGCATGCGGGCCTGACCGCCTGCGGCTTCGATCATCGCGGCCAAGGCAAAGGTGTTTGACGCGATGATCTGGTCGGGGCCGGGCTGTTCGCCGGGCATCACCAATTCGTCGCCAGTGGCGATCAGCGCGACGACCGGGCGGCGGGTGACGGCAACGTCGGGCACATTCATCGCGGCCAGCAGCGCCAGATCGTTCGGGCGCAGCAGGCGCGGGGACAGGGTATCGCCAAGTGCAAAATCCTGGCCCTGCGGGCGGATGTTGTCGCCGGTTTTGGTGGCGGTGTTCACCGTGATGGATTGGCCGTTGGCGGTGACATCTTCTTGAATGGCAATGGTGACGGCCCCGGTGGGCAGCGGGGCACCGGTAAAGATGCGCGTGGCGTCTTGTGGCGCAAGGCTACCGGCAAAGCCATGACCGGCCCCGGCTTCGCCGATGACGGTGAACTGATCGCCGGCTTCGGCGTTGCGGCCCAAGGCGTAGCCATCCATCGCCGAGGCGGCGAAGGGCGGCTGGGTCAGGCGCGCTGTGGCTGGTTCGGCCATGACGCGGCCATTGGCTTCGCGCAGCGGCACGGTTTCAGAGCCAAGGCGGGTGGCAAGGGCCAGACAGCGGGCAAGCGCCTCTTCAACGGTGATCATGGGGTGTCCTGCAGATTGGCCTCGAAGCGGCCAGATTTGCCGCCGTCTTTCAACATCAGGCGGATGCCGTCGATCACCATCGATTTTTCGACCGCTTTCACCATGTCATAGATTGTCAGGCAGGCGACGGAAACTGCGGTAAGCGCCTCCATCTCGACGCCTGTTTGGCCGCCGGTTTTGACGGTGGCTTCGACGATGATGCCGGGAAGCGTGGTGTCGGGGGTGAGATCAAGCGCGACTTTGGTGATCGGCAGCGGATGGCACAGCGGGATCAGATCGGCGGTTTTCTTGGCGGCCATGATGCCTGCCAGCCGCGCCACCCCCAGCACATCGCCCTTTTTGGCGCGGCCTTCGGTGATCAGGGTCAGGGTTTCAAGGCTCATCCTGACCGCACCGCGGGCGGTGGCGATGCGGGCGGTGGTGGGCTTGTCAGAGACATCGACCATATGGGCGTGGCCCTGATCGTCAAAGTGGGTCAAGCTCATGCGCCGCCTCCGCCGACCAGTGGGCGCGCCAGAATGGCGCGGGTGGCGGCGGCAACATCGTCTTGCCGCATCAAGGCTTCGCCGATCAGGAAGCAGCGCGCGCCATAGGCGGCAACGTCGGCCAGATCGGCGGGGGTGAACAGGCCGGATTCGGACACGATCAGCCTGTCTTCGGGCACATGGCGGGCAAGTTGGCGCGTGGTGTCCAGCGTGACATCGAAAGTGTGCAGATTGCGGTTGTTGATGCCCATCAGCGGCGATTTCAGCGCGCAGGCACGATCAAGTTCGGCGCGGTCATGCACTTCGATCAGCACATCCATGCCCTGTTCAAAGGCGGCGGCTTCGAGTTCGGCGGCCTGCGCATCCGACAGCGAGGCCATGATGATCAAGATGCAATCGGCGTGCAGCGCGCGGGCTTCGACCACCTGATAGGGGTCATAGAGGAAGTCTTTGCGCAGGCAGGGCAAGGCGGTGGCATCATGTGCGGCAGTCAGGTAGGCATCGGCGCCTTGAAACGATGGCGTGTCGGTCAGCACCGACAGGCAGGTGGCGCCGCCCGCTTCGTAGGCGCGGGCAAGATCGATCGGGTGGAAATCGGGGCGGATCAGGCCCTTGGATGGGCTGGCCTTTTTGATTTCGGCGATCAGGCCATAGCCGGACGCGGCGGCTTCGGACAGCGCCTTGGCAAAGCCGCGCGGGGCGGGGGCGTTGCGGGCGGCTTCTTCAACCTCGGCCAAGGCGCGGGCGGCTTTGCGCGCGGCGATCTCTTCCAGTTTATAGGCTTTGATGCGGTCGAGGATGGTGGGCATGCGGTTTGTTTCCGTTGTTCGGGCGGGCCTGCCATGGCTGGCCTGTGGTGTGGTGGCAGGCGCCGGGGGTTTTGCACCCCCGGACCCCCGCAGGATATTTTTCCCAATGTGAATGGGCTTGGTTTGGTCTAGCGCGGTGGGGGGCAGAAAGAAAGGGTCAGGCGTTCCAGTCGATGGCGGATTGGCCTTGGTCGGTGAGCCAATGGTTGATGGCGGTGAACGGGCGGGAGCCGAAAAAGCCGCGATGGGCCGACAGCGGCGAGGGGTGCGGGCTGCGGAGAAAAAGGTGGTTTGCACGCGGCAGATCGGCGCAAAGCTTTTGTGCCGGGGCACCCCAAAGCAGGAAGGCGCGCGGGCCATCGGCGGCGGTGGCGGCAAGGATCTGCCGGGTCAGGCTTTGCCAGCCATAGCTTTGGTGGCCGTTGGCGGCGTTGAGCGGCACGGTCAGCACGGTGTTGAGCAAGAGCACGCCTTGCCGCGCCCATGCGGTTAAATCGCCATCGGCTTTGGCAAGGCCTGTGTCGATGGCGACTTCGGTCAGGATGTTTTTGAGCGAATGGCGGGGCGGCGTTGCGGGCGGGAAGGAAAACGCAAGGCCGGTGGCGCGGCCCGGCGTGGGGTAGGGATCTTGGCCCAGGATGACCACCTTGACGGCCGCGCGTGGTGTCAGAGCCAGCGCGCGGAACAGTTGCGCGGGTGGCGGTTGCCAAGGGGCGTTTGCCGCAGTGTCGGCGCTAAGCCGTTGCCATAGGTTGGCCCAACTGCCATCGCTGAAAAATGGCAGATCGGCCCAATCGTCGGGGGGCGCGGGCCGCATGGGGTCAGGCGTGGGTCAGGCGTTTCAGCGCCTCGATCTTGGCTTTGGCGGCACCGGAGTCGATTGAAACCCGTGCCATTTCAACGCCTTCTTTCAGCGATGCGGCTTTGTCTGCCACCACAAGGGCCGCTGCGGCATTCAACAGCACCGCGTCGCGGAAGCCGCCTTTGGCGCCATCAAGCAGCGCACGGAACGCCACGGCGTTTTCGGCGGGTGTGCCGCCCATGATGGCTTCGAAGGCATAAACCGGCAAGCCCGCATCTTCGGGATGCAGGGTGAATTCGCGTACTGCGCCGTCTTCAAGGGCTGCGACGGCGGTGGGGGCGGCGATAGAGATTTCATCCGACCCGTCGCCGCCATGCACCAGCCACGCCTTTTCCGACCCCAGCGCCAGCAGGGTTTCGGCCATCGGGCGGATGAGCGCAGGGGAAAACGCGCCGGTGAGTTGGCGTTTGACGCCTGCGGGGTTGGTCAATGGCCCAAGAATGTTGAAGATCGTGCGGGTGCCAAGTTCGATCCGCACCGGACCGACATGGCGCATCGCCGGGTGGTGCATCGGTGCCATCATGAAGCCGATGCCTGCCTCTGCGATGCAGCGTTCGACCACATCGGGGGCGATCATCACGTTCAGGCCCATTTCGGTCAGCGCATCGGCAGAGCCGGATTTCGATGACAGATTGCGGTTGCCGTGCTTGGCCACCACAACGCCCGCGCCAGCCACCACAAAGGCGGTGGCGGTCGAGATGTTCAGCGTGCCTTTGCCATCGCCGCCGGTGCCGACGATGTCGATCGCCCCGGCGGGGGCGCTGACGCCGTTGCATTTGGCGCGCATCACCGAAGCCGCGGCGGTGTATTCGGCAACGGTTTCGCCGCGTGTGCGCAGCGCCATCAAAAAGCCGCCCATCTGCGCCGGAGTGGCTGCGCCTTCGAACAGCGCGCCAAAGGCGGCCTCGGCCTCTTGCCGTGTCAGGGCGCGGGTGGCGGCGGTGCCGATCAGCGGTTTTAACACATCGCTCATGCGGGCACCCGGGCTTTGGCGGAATCTAGGAAGTTCTTCAGCAATTGGTGGCCATGTTCCGACGCGATGGATTCGGGGTGGAACTGCACGCCCTCGATCAGTTTTTCCTTGTGGCGCAGGCCCATGATGGTGCCGTCTTCGAGCCAGGCGGTGACTTCCAGGCAATCGGGCAGGGTGGTGCGGTCGACCACCAGCGAATGGTAGCGGGTGGCAAGGAAGGGCGAGGGCAGGCCGCGGAACATGCCTTTCCCCGCGTGATGCATCGCGCCCATCTTGCCATGCACGATTTCGTGGCAGCGGATCACATCGCCGCCAAAGGCTTCGCCGATGGTCTGATGGCCAAGGCAAACCCCCAACAGCGGCACATCCGCGGCGGCAGCGGCGCGGGTCAGCGGGATGCAGATGCCCGCCTGCGCCGGATCGCAGGGGCCGGGCGACAGCACGATCAGTTCGGGTTTTAACGCCAGCGCGTCTTGCACCGACATTGCATCGTTGCGCACCACCTGCACATCCGCGCCAAGCTCGCCCAGATAATGGACAAGGTTGTAGGTAAAGCTGTCGTAGTTGTCGATCAGAAGCAGCATCTTGCAGGGTCCGGACGGAAAGAGGATGAAGGCGGCATTGGTTTCGGTCTATAGAAGACCAGCAGGTGTTGGGTTCATAGATGGGCCTAGCGGCAAAGGGGCGTCAAGGGCAAGTGGCGTCTTATAACGGGTGGAGGCAGATGTGATCCGCAATTTTGTGACGGGCATCGTTGTGGGCGGCGTGGTGGCGGGTGTTGGGCTGGGCATAATCTCGCAACTGTCGCCGATGCCGCAGGTTGTGCAGGGGCAAAGCCCGGATGTGACGGCGGCAGCGGTGCCGACACCGGCGGCTGAGGCGGATGCGCAGGCAGACGCCACCATTGCCGCGCCGGTTGCTGTCGATGCCGGGGCGACGGCGGCGTCCGAATCATCTGACGCCACCGTAATGGTGCCGAACCAGACGCCGACCGGGACAGATAAAACGGGGGCAGATAAAGCGGCACCTGCTGTCAGCGCAGA
>JAHEDL010000155.1 GCA_024641255.1 Pseudorhodobacter sp. | reverse complement strand
CATTTCGACCGGTTCGATGAGCTTTTCGCACATCGTCGAAGCGCAAAAAGGGGCCTATGGCCTGCTGAACTGGTACTGGCTGCCGCACTTCCCGATGGTGTTCTTGTTCTTCATCTCTGCCTTGGCAGAAACCAACCGTCCGCCCTTTGACCTTCCCGAAGCGGAATCGGAACTGGTTGCGGGCTTTATGGTGGAATATTCGTCGACCCCGTATCTGCTGTTCATGGCGGGCGAATACATCGCGATCTTCCTGATGTGCGCGTTGATTTCGCTGCTGTTCTTCGGCGGCTGGCTGAGCCCCATTCCCGGCGTTGCCGATGGCTGGTGGTGGATGGTCGCCAAGATGTGGGTGTTCTTCTTCTTCTTCGCGATGGTGAAGGCCATCGTGCCGCGCTACCGCTATGACCAGCTGATGCGGATTGGCTGGAAAGTCTTCCTGCCGCTAAGCTTGGGTTGGGTTGTTCTGGTATCTTTCCTTGCAAAATTCGCAGTTCTCGGCGGCTTCTGGGCTCGCTGGACGATTGGGGGCTGATATGGCTAACATCGACTGGACCCGCGCCACCAAGTACTTCTTGCTGGTGGACTTTCTGAAAGGCTTCGGCCTTGGCTTCAAATACTTCTTCGCGCCGAAATCGACGCTGAACTACCCGCATGAAAAGGGGCCGCTGAGCCCGCGTTTCCGCGGTGAACATGCGTTGCGTCGGTATCCAAATGGCGAAGAGCGTTGCATTGCCTGCAAGCTGTGCGAAGCGGTTTGCCCGGCGCAGGCGATCACCATTGATGCCGAACCGCGTGAAGACGGCAGCCGCCGCACCACGCGCTATGACATTGATATGACCAAGTGCATCTATTGCGGGTTCTGCCAAGAAGCCTGCCCGGTGGATGCGATTGTTGAAGGCCCGAACTTCGAATTCTCGACCGAAACCCGCGAAGAGTTGTTCTACAACAAAGACAAGTTGTTGGAGAATGGCGCGCGTTGGGAAGCCGAGATCGCCCGCAATCTTGAACTTGACGCCCCGTATCGCTGAGCAATCCAGATGACCGACACGTTCGCCAAAATTTTCCAGCAGATGATGGAGCAGGGCCAGCAAATGGCCGCTGCTTTCAAACCTGCGTTGGAAGGCGTGGACGTGAAGGGCTTTGAAAAGCTGTTCCCGACCATGCCGAAAGAGATGCTTGAGGCGTGGTTTGGCAAAACCTTCAACCCCGAAGGGCTTGATGCCCGCACCCGGCTGTTGGTGACCATCGCGGCGCTGACCGTGTTGGGCGCGCAGGCCGAACAGCAGTTCAAGCTGACGGTGCGGCAGGCTTTGTCCGCCGGGGCCACGAAACGCGAGGTCGCGGAAGTGATCTGGCAAATGTCTATGTTCGGCGGCTTGCCCGCCATGCAGAAGGCGCTGGAAATCGCCCAGTCCGTCTTTGCCGAAACCGAGGAGAAAGCGCCATGAGCGTTGCAGATCTGGCCTTCTATGCCTTTTCAACCGTTACCGTCGCTGCGGGGTTGCTGGTGACATTGTCGCGCAACCCGGTGCATTCGGTGCTGTGGCTGATCTTGACCTTCCTGTCGTCGGCGGGGCTGTTTGTGCTGCTGGGCGCCGAGTTTGTCGCGATGCTGCTGATCATCGTCTATGTCGGCGCGGTTGCGGTGCTGTTCTTGTTCGTGGTGATGATGCTGGACATCGATTTCACCGAGCTGAAGGGCGAGATGGCGCGCTATATGCCGCTGGGCCTTTTGGTGGGCGTGATCATCATCATGCAACTGGTGCTGGGCGTGGGCGCCTGGGTGCAGGCTGATGGCGCGATGGGGCTGCGTGCGGCGGTGACGCCGGATCTGGCGCAGATGGAAAACACCCGCGCGCTGGGTGTTCTGATTTATGACAAATACCTGCTGCTGTTCCAGCTTTCGGGTCTTGTGTTGCTGGTGGCGATGATCGGCGCGATTGTGCTGACCCTGCGTCACCGCAAAGACGTCAAGCGCCAGAACGTGCTGGCGCAGATGTGGCGCGACCCGGCCAAGGCGATGGAACTGATCGATGTGAAGCCGGGCCAGGGGCTTTGAGAGTTTACGGGCGGTGGCCTTGCCCCGCCCGACGAAATGACGGCGCGGTTTCGCGTGGTGGAATACAACGGGCAACAGACCCGGAGGGACGATGATGGTTGGACTGGAACATTACCTCGTGGTGGCGGCGGCGCTGTTCGTCATCGGGATCTTTGGCATCTTCCTGAACCGGAAGAACGTCATCGTCATTCTGATGTCGATCGAACTTATGCTGCTGGCGGTGAACATCAACTTCGTTGCCTTCTCTAGCTTCCTTGGTGATCTGGTGGGACAGGTGTTCACCATGTTCGTGCTGACGGTTGCGGCAGCCGAAGCGGCGATTGGTCTGGCAATTCTGGTCGTGTTCTTCCGCAACCGCGGCACCATCGACGTCGAAGACGTCAACGTGATGAAAGGCTAAGGGAATGGCAACGATCATCCTTTTCGCACCCCTGATCGGGTCCATCCTCTGCGGCTTTGGCTGGCGGTTGATGGGAGAGAAAGCGGCAACCTGGCTGGCGACGCTGTTGCTGTTTGTGGCCGCGGCGCTGTCGTGGAACATCTTCCTGACCATCGGGCCGGAAACCCAACACATCACCGTGTTGCGCTTTATTGAATCGGGCGCACTGTCGACCGAATGGGGCATCCGGTTGGACCGGATGTCGGCGATCATGCTGGTGGTGGTGAACTCTGTCTCGGCGCTGGTGCACCTGTATTCGCAGGGCTACATGGCGCATGACGACAACTGGGCGCATGGCGAAAGCTATCGGCCGCGCTTCTTTGCCTATCTGTCGTTCTTCACCTTTGCGATGCTGGCGCTGATCACGTCTGACAACCTTGTGCAGATGTTCTTCGGCTGGGAAGGCGTGGGCGTTGCGTCGTATTTGCTGATTGGCTTCTACTATCGCAAGCCGTCGGCCAATGCGGCGGCGATGAAGGCGTTTGTGGTCAACCGCGTTGGCGACTTTGGCTTTGCGCTGGGGATCTTTGGTCTGTTCTACCTGACCGACAGCATCAAGTTTGATGACGTGTTCGCGGCTGCACCGAAGCTTGCGGAAACGCAGTTGCACTTCTTGTGGGCAGATTGGAATGCGGCGACGCTGATTGGCGTGCTGCTGTTCATCGGTGCCTGCGGTAAGTCGGCACAGTTGTTCTTGCACACCTGGCTGCCGGACGCGATGGAAGGCCCGACCCCGGTTTCGGCGCTGATCCACGCGGCAACCATGGTGACGGCGGGCGTGTTTCTGGTGTGCCGGATGTCGCCGCTTTACGAATATGCGCCGGATGCAAAAAGCCTGATCGTCGTGATCGGTGCCACCACCGCGTTCTTTGCGGCGACGGTTGGTCTGGTGCAGAACGACATCAAGCGCGTGATCGCCTATTCGACCTGTTCGCAACTGGGCTACATGTTTGTGGCGGCTGGCGTTGGCGTTTACCCGGTGGCGATGTTCCACCTGTTCACGCACGCGTTCTTCAAGGCCATGCTGTTCCTTGGCGCGGGTTCGGTGATCCATGCGATGCACCACGAACAAGACATGCGCAACTATGGCGGGCTTCGCAAGAAAATCCCGTTTACCTTTGCGATGATGATGATCGGCACCTTGGCGATCACGGGTGTTGGCATTCCGTTGACCAACATCGGCTTTGCAGGCTTCTTGTCGAAAGACGCGGTGATTGAAAGCGCGTGGGTCGGGTCGAACTATGCTTATACCTTGTTGGTGATCGCGGCGTTCATGACCTCTTTCTATTCGTGGCGCCTGATGTTCATGACCTTCTATGGCAAGCCGCGTGGCGACCATCATGCGCATGACCATGCCCATGAAAGCCCGGCAGTGATGCTGATCCCGCTGGGCGTGTTGGCTGTGGGTGCGGTTGCGGCCGGGATGATCTGGTACAACAGCTTCTTTGGTGACGAAGCCAAAATGCGCGCTTGGTTCGGGATGGAACCGGCGCATGAAGAAGCGCTGGCGGAAGAGGGTGCTGCGACCGAAGCGGCTGCGGCGACCGAGGCGGCCCCTGCGGCAAGTACCGAAGCGGCTGCGACGGAAACCGTTGTGGCAACCGAGGCTGCAGCCCCGGACGCCGCCGCTAGCGAAGCCCATGCAGCCCCGAAAGGTGCGATCTATCTGGGGGCTGACAACCATGTCATCCACCATGCCCACGAAGCGCCGGAATGGGTGAAAGTGTCGCCCTTCGTCGCAATGGTGCTTGGCTTCTTGCTGGCGTGGAAATTCTACATCCGCAGCCCGGAGCTGCCGGGCAAGCTGGCGGCACAGCAGCGTCCGCTGTACCTGTTCTTGCTGAACAAATGGTACTTCGACGAGCTTTATGACGTGATCTTCGTGCGCAGCGCGCTGTGGCTGGGCCGCTTCTTGTGGAAGCGGGGCGACGGCGATGTGATCGACGGGTCGCTGAATGGCGTGGCCTTGGGCATCGTGCCGTTCTTCACCAAACTCGCTGGTCGGTGGCAATCCGGCTACGTCTTTACATACGCCTTCGCGATGGTGCTGGGGATTGCTGCCCTGCTCACCTGGATGACGCTTACGGTGGGGCACTAAGACCATGACTTACCTTCTTTCCATCATCACCTTCCTGCCGGCAGTGGCTGCCGCCGTCTTGGCGCTGTTTCTGCGCGGGCAGGGCGAGGCTGTGGCGCGTAACGCCAAGTGGTTGGCGCTGATCGCCACCACGGCGACCTTCCTGGTATCGCTTGTGCTGTTGAAGGGCTTTGATGCCAGCAACACCGGCTTTCAGTTTGTCGAAGAGGGCAACTGGATCGTCGGGCTGAAATACAAGCTTGGCGTTGACGGCATTTCGATCTTGTTCGTGATGCTGACCACGTTCCTGATGCCGATCACCATCCTGTCGTGCTGGGGTGTGTCCGAGCGGGTCAAGGAATACATGATTGCCTTCCTGCTGCTGGAAACGCTGATGCTGGGCGTGTTCTTGGCGCTGGATCTGGTGCTGTTCTACCTGTTCTTCGAAGCAGGTCTGATCCCGATGTTCCTGATCATTGGTATCTGGGGCGGGCAGAACCGGATTTACGCCGCGTTCAAGTTCTTCCTGTATACCTTTCTTGGGTCGGTGCTGATGCTGGTTGCGATGATCGCCATGTATATGGCGGCAGGCACCACTGACATTCCGACGCTGATGGCGTTCAACTTTTCGTCGGATCCGATGGTTGTGCTGGGCATGACGGTGACCGGCGGTCTGCAGACGCTGCTGTTCCTGGCGTTCTTTGCCTCGTTTGCGGTGAAGATGCCGATGTGGCCGGTTCATACTTGGTTGCCGGATGCGCACGTGCAGGCCCCGACCGCCGGTTCGGTGGTTCTGGCTGCGATTTTGCTGAAGATGGGCGGCTATGGCTTCTTGCGCTTCAGCTTGCCGATGTTCCCGGTGGGGGCAGAGGTGATGTCGGGGCTGGTGTTCTGGATGTCGGCGATTGCGATCGTTTACACCTCGCTGGTGGCGCTGGCGCAAGAAGACATGAAAAAGCTGATCGCCTATTCGTCGGTGGCCCACATGGGTTACGTGACGCTGGGGATTTTTGCCGCCAATCAGCAGGGTATTGATGGCGCGATGTTCCAGATGATCAGCCACGGCTTCATCTCTGGCGCGATGTTCCTGTGCGTTGGCGTGATTTACGATCGGATGCATACCCGCGACATCGACGCTTATGGTGGTCTGGTGAACCGGATGCCGGCCTATGCCTTGGTGTTCATGTTCTTCACGATGGCCAACGTCGGTCTGCCGGGCACCAGTGGCTTTGTGGGTGAATTCCTTGTTCTGGCCGGGATATTCCAAGTTGATACTTGGGTTGCGGCTGTGGCGACCACGGGTGTGATTTTCTCGGCGGCTTACGGGCTTTACCTGTATCGTCGGGTGGCCTTTGGCGCGCTGGTGAAAGAGTCGCTGAAAACCATTCAGGACATGAGCCGCCGCGAGCGGGCGATCTTTGCGCCGCTGATCGTGATGACGCTGCTGCTGGGGGTGTATCCTTCGCTGGTGACCGACATCATCGGGCCTTCGGTGGGCCAGCTTGTTGCAGATTACAGCGCGGCAGTTGCTGCCGTTGCCACGAACTAAAGGACGCCAAAGATGAACGCGACTGATTTTCATATCGTTCTGCCCGAGGTGATCCTGTCACTCTACGCTTTGGGTGCGCTGCTGTTCACTGTTTACGCGGGTAAGGATGCGCTGACCGGGGTGGTGACGTGGGCCACGGCGGGGTTATTTGTGGCGCTGGCCGTTTGGATCGGCGTCGCCGGCGATGGCACCAACGTGGCGTTTGGCGGCATGTTCACCGATGACGCTTTCGCGCGCTTTGCCAAGGTGACGGTGCTGCTGTCGGCGGCGGGCGTGCTGGTGATGGCGCAAGACTACATGGTGCGCAACGACATGGGCCGGTTTGAATATCCGATCCTTGTGGCGCTGGCTGTGGTTGGCATGATGGTGATGGTTTCGGCCGGTGACCTGATGTCGCTGTATCTTGGTTTG
>JAHEDL010000152.1 GCA_024641255.1 Pseudorhodobacter sp. | reverse complement strand
CGGAAGCGCAGCTTCACCCCGCCAAAGACCAAAGCGACGAACCTGTCACGGCGTCTTCGGCAACGTGAACACCTGCCCCGGATAGATCAGATCGGGGTCTTTGATCTTGTCCTTGTTGGCCTCGAACACCTGCACATACAGCACGCCTTCGCCAAAGTTCTGCTGCGCAATACCCCACAGCGTATAGCCCGGCTGCACCGTCACCGTCACCGGGGCCGCCACTGCAACCGGCTCTGCCACAGGGGCCACAGGCTCAACCGGCGCAGGCTCCGCTGGTGCAGGCGCGGTTGCCGCAGGTGCAACCTCTGCCGATGCCGTGGGGGCTACAGCCTCTGCAGTCGCCGGTTCCGCGACCGCCGCCGGTTCTCCCGCATCCGTCGCGGGCACAGTGGCATCCGCCGCCGGCTCTGCCGCAGGGGCCGTCGCTGCCGCCAAAGCCTGCAAGGTTTCACGCTTGAATGGCGTTTCAAAGCGCGAGGTCACTTTGCCATCTGCACCCAACTGATCCACCCGCAGCGTGTAAATCCCAGGCTTCACATCGGCCAAAGTCGCCGCCCAAGCGCCATCCGCAGCCACCGCCACATCCGCCACCGCAACCGTATCCAGATAGACCCGCAGCGCCGCCGCCGCTTCGGCGCGCCCGCCCAACAGCACCGCCCCATCCGGCGCATAGCTGATCGTATCCACCGACACATTCGCCGCAACTTCCGCCGGAACCTCAGCCCCCGGCTGCAACACTTTCACGCCTTCGGGGGCCAGCAACAGGGCGGTCGGTGCCTGCAACACCGGTGCCGTGGCCGCCACCTGCGGCACCACCACCGGGGCCAAAGCCACGGTTTCCTTGCCCATCCGTTCGGCACCATCCGCGCCAATCGCCACCACCGATAACAGCCGCGGCACTGCCGACGGGCTTAGCGTGAACAGGGCGGCAAACTTGCCACCGCCATCCGCGGCCAAACTGAACACCTCGGTGCCATCAACGCGCAGCGAAACCTTTGCCAAGGCTTCCGCCGATCCCGCCACCGTGGCGGTGCCATCGGGTTCAACCCGCACCACATCAAAATCGGGCAGCACAGGTGCCGCAACTTCGGCCGCCGCATCCTTTGGCGCATCCGCCGCGACCTCGGGTTCTGCCGCAGCACTTGCCGGTGCCGCCTCTGGCGCAGGTGCAACCGCTGGCACCGGCGCGCGCAGCACCGCAAAATAGCCAAAACCTGCCAAAACAACGGCCACCGCCGCCACAACACCCGCACGCGCCGCCGCGCTCATCCCCGACCAAGCCGCCATTCCATTCCCCCGCAATCCAAGGCCTGTTCCCGGCCCTTCTTTCATTCGTCACAGAACCCCTATATCACGCCGCAAAGCAACATTTTTTCAAAGGACTGTTCCCATGGCCCGCGCGCTTGCTTCGATCTGTGTCTTCTGCGGCGCGCGTCCGGGCCTAAACCCGGCCCATACCGTCGCCGCCCGCGAGATGGGCACCGCCATCGCCGCCAACGGCTGGCGTCTGGTCTATGGCGCTGGCGATGTCGGCCTGATGGGCGAAGTTGCCCGTGCCGCCCAATCCGCAGGCGGACCGACCTTTGGCGTCATCCCCACGCATTTGCTGGGGGCTGAACGCGGCAAACGCGATCTGACACAGCTTGTCATCACCGAAGACATGCACGAACGCAAAAAGGTGATGTTCATGAACTCTGACGCCGTGGTGGTCCTGCCCGGCGGCGCAGGCTCGCTTGACGAGTTTTTCGAAGTGCTGACCTGGGCGCAAATCGGTCTGCACCGCAAACCGATTTATCTGTTGAACTCGGCAGGCTATTGGGCGCCGCTTTTGGCGCTGCTTGATCATATCATCGCCGAAGGCTTCGCCGATCCGGTGGTGAAAACCTATTTCAGCGTTGCCGCCGATGTCGCAGAACTGACGGCCGCTTTGCGCACCGCCTTGTCCTGACGCCACGCCTCGAAACTGTAAACGCCCAAAGCCACCCAGATCAGCGTGAACGCCACCGCGTGCCAGCGTGAAAACGGTTCGCCAAACAGCAAAACCGCCGTCAAAAACTGCAGCGTCGGGTTCAAATACTGCGCCAAGCCAAGCGTGGCCAGACTGACGCGGCGCGCGGAATAGCTGAACAGCATCAGCGGCCCGCCCGTGATCAACCCGGTCAGCGGCAACCACAGGCTGGTGGTCAGATCGTGGCCAAACCACCCCACCCCCGGTCCGCCATATCCGGCCGTGGCGTAAATCAGATAACCCACCGCAAACGGCGCCATCACCAACACCTCCAGCGTCACCGACACCACCGCAGGGGCCGCCACGCCACGCTTTAGCGCGCTATATCCGGCAAACGTCGCCGCCAGCGACAGCGCAATCAGCGGTGCCACCCCCAACCCAAAGGTCAGCACCAAAACCGCCAGCGCCGCCAAGCCCACAGCACCCGCCTGTGCGCGGCTTAGCCGCTCGCCAAACCCCACCACGCCGATGATCACCGCCACCAGCGGAAAGATGTAATAGCCCAAAGACGCCTCAACGGCGTGGCCGCCCTGCACCGCCCAGATAAAGATGAACCAGTTCGCCGAAATCAGCAGGGTCGCCCCCAGCACCGCCCAACGCTGCGGTCCGGCCAACAGCCGGCCCAATTCCCCCAAGCGGCCTTGCGCCGCCAGCAACCCGCCAAAGAACACCAAGGTCCATAGCGTGCGATGCGACAGCATCTCTGGTGCCGCAACCCGGCTTAGGGCTTTGTAATAGGCAGGCGCAAAGCCCCAGATCATGCAGGCGAAGATCACCGCCAGCACACCCTTTTTCGCTTGGCTCATTTGCTGCCCCCCGCTTTCGCCCGCTTCATGCGCGAAGGCGGGCGGAAACGAAAGGGGCTACGATGCGTCCAGCGCCGCAACCACCTCTTTGGCAATCTTCGGCAGCGGATGGTCGGTCAGCGTCTTGGCCAGTTCTGCCACCACCTGCGCCTTGACCGCGGGCGTCAGCGCCTCGCGCAGCGCCCCCAAAACCTGCGGCGATGCCACCAGCACCAGTTGCTCAAACCCGCTGTCAGCGCGGCCCAGAAACTCTGCCAAGGCCCGCGCCAAAGTGGCCCCCGCCATCCGGTGATAATCCGGCGGCGCAACGGTTTCGCTTTGGGTATGATCGCGCCCGCGTGCCGAACGATCATTCGCCGCCAACAGATCGGCGGTTTCGATCTTTTGCACCACCACCAATTCGGGCGCATCAACCGTGCCCGCATTTGCCAGCACCAATCCCTTGTCTTCGTCGGCCACAACCACCCAAGCGCCTTTGACCAGCTTCTTCATGACAGCCTCCTGCAACCCGCCGGTGCAACCCCGGCACAAGGCCACTTTGCCACAAATCACAGCCCGCACCTTGCGCGAAATCAAACGGCCCGCCAGTTACCTGACGGGCCGCAAGATGGTTTGATGCTGCGAAAGCTTACAGCTTGGCCGCAACCGCTTCCCAGTTCACCAGCTTCTCAAGGAAGTTGGTCAGATAAGCCGGACGCTTGTTGCGGAAGTCGATGTAGTAGGAATGTTCCCACACATCGCAGCCCAGCAGTGCGGTCTGGCCAAAGCACATCGGGTTGACGCCGTTTTCGGTCTTGGTGATCTTCAGCGCGCCGCCTGCATCCTTCACCAGCCACGCCCAGCCCGACCCAAACTGGCCCGCGCCTGCTGCTGCGAAATCTTCCTTGAACTTGGCGACCGACCCGAAAGCCTCGACCAAAGCCTTTTCCAAAGCGCCCGGCATTTTCTTGTCTTCGCCCGGCCCCATCACTTCCCAAAACAGGTTGTGGTTCCAGTGCTGCGAGGCGTTGTTGAAAATACCGTTCTGCGCCACGGATCCAGCCGCATAGGTGCCTTTTACGATATCTTCCAGTGACTTGCCTTCCCACTCGGTGCCAGCAATCAGCTTGTTGCCGTTGTCAACATAGGCCTTGTGGTGCAGGTCGTGGTGGTATTCCAGCGTTTCCTTCGACATGCCCAGACCGGCAAGCGCGTCATGGGCGTAAGGAAGATCGGGAAGAGTAAATGCCATCGGAGTCTCTCCTGTTCGGTGTGTTCGCTATGGGCAATAAGTGGCGTTGTCGCGCCAAGGTCAAGGGCTGGCCCCTAACCTTAGCACATTATTGCGAAAGATTTCCGACCGATGCCGCTAGTTGCAGGTTCCACGCGCTTCAAAGCCGCCCACATATTCGCCGCCGCCCGGAACCACCGAAATCTGCACAGCCTTCGTCGCCTTGACGTAAGACGCCCGATACTGCAACCGAATGTTTTTGCCCGTCGTCGTCACCACCACGATAGACCAACTGATCCCCAGCTTTTTCGCCGTTTCGGACAGCGTCCCTGCCAACGGGCCACCGTTTTCTCCCTGAAGCAAAGCATCCAGAACCGAAACAGTCGCAGTCTTGCTGTCATACTCGAAACGATAGTGATCCGTGATAAAGCCGTTCTGACTGGCCCCCGCATTGATCGCACATTCCAAAACGCCAGCGCTCAGCGGGGCGGCGCTTAGGGCCAAAATGGCCGCAGCAACGGTTGCCTTATGCATAGTTCACCTTCCTCAAGAACGGCCACTTGGCCACGTGACAAAGCTATCGGCTTTTTAAGACACCTCAATCAAAAAAAATGAAAAAAGGGGGCCGAAGCCCCCAATTTCACACATTTTTTTGGCTTAGGCCAATTCGCTGCCCGGCATGGCCGAATGGGTCAGCAGACCCATCGCATAGGACGCAACCGACCGGAAGCAGACCATGGTAAAGCCATTGCCGTCTTTCCAATAAGCCGCCGCCACCTGGGCCGCGCGGCTGCGACGCAGCTCTTTCGGGGCCAGCGTTGCGAAATCCACCGGCGACAGCTTGGCCAGGACCTGATCAGCCTTGCCGCCTTCAATGCGGAACACTGCCCGCGCATCCGACACCACCACCGCCAGATAATGCTGCCCCTTCAGCGCGGTATTCAGCGCCTCCAATGCGGCATTCGCCTGATCATAGGGCATGACCAACAAATATTCGTCCGGCCCCATCCAACCCGCAGCACGGTCGCCTGCGATTTCAATCTCGCGCTGGCTGGGCAAAGCTACCCCCACCGCTGCCTGCACCGCTGCGGCCAAACCGGCCACGTCGGGCTTGGCACGCAGGGTAATCATCCCCAGCGGACCAATCTCTGACACTTTCGCAAAGCCCTCAAAGGACGCGTGCCCCAATGCGCTGACCACTTCAGACATTCTGCTTCTCCCCGTCCTTATCGTAGAACACCGGATCGACGACCTTCGCCTTCACCGTGCCGCCTGCCATCTTGGTGAACTCCACCACATCGCCAATACGGCCAAGACCATCCTTGATCAGGCCCATCGCAATGCCCTTCTTCAGGGTCGGGCTGTAATAGGTCGAGGTAACCCGACCTTGGGTGTTGCCCTGATTGTTGGCGTTCTTGCCCGGCGCCACGATATAGGCGCCATCTTCGATCACCGAACCATCCAGCGTTTCAAAACCGGCCAGCTTCCACCGATCGGGCGACGCCAGATAGGTGCGTTCCTGACCACGCTTGCCAAGGAAGTCGGGCTTCTTCTTCGAAATCGCCCAACCCAGGTTCAAGTCCTGCGGAATAACCGTGCCATCGGTTTCGTCGCCGATCATGATAAAGCCCTTTTCGGCCCGCATGATGTGCAACGCTTCGGTGCCATAAGGCATCGCGCCAAATTCGGCACCCGCTTTGTTCAGCGCCTCCCAGAAGGCTGCGCCCATGCTGGCCGGAACCGCGATTTCATACGACAACTCGCCCGAGAAGCTGATGCGATAGATCCGCACCGGGAAACCGCCCAGCGTGCCATCTGCCCATTGCATGAACGGCAGCGTTTCTTTCGAAACATCCATCCCGCCCAGCTTTTCCAGCAGCTTGCGCGCATTCGGGCCAACCACGGCGACCTGCGCCAGTTGCTCGGTGACGTTGGCGGTGTAAACCTGCCAATCCCACCATTCGCACTGCAGCCAGTCTTCCATCCAGGCGTGAATACGGTCCGCCCCACCAGAGGTGGTGTGGCACAGCCAAGTGTCTTCATCGATGCGGGCAACCACACCGTCGTCCGACAAGAAGCCTTGCTCGTTGCACATCAGACCATAGCGGCACTTGCCGATGGCAAGATTGCTCATCACGCCGGTGTACAGCATATCAAGGAAACGGCCCGCATCCGGCCCCTTCACAATGATCTTGCCAAGGGTCGAGGCGTCCAACAGACCCAGCTTGCTGCGGGTGTTGTTCACTTCGCGGTGCACCGCCTGCTCGTGGTTTTCACCAGCGCGCGGGAAGCAATATGGGCGACGCCACAGGCCAACCGGTTCAAAGTAGGCATGGTTCTTTTCATGCGCACCGTGCATCGGGGTTTTGCGCAGCGGCTGGAAAATCTCGCCGCGCGACTCGCCAGCCAGGGCACCCAAGGTAACCGGGGTGTAAGGCGGGCGGAACGTGGTGGTGCCAACCTGCGGAATATCAGCATTCAAAGACCCGGCCAAAACAGCCAAACCATTGATGTTGCTTAGCTTACCCTG
>JAHEDL010000144.1 GCA_024641255.1 Pseudorhodobacter sp. | reverse complement strand
CGCCCGCCTTCAGGCACGGCGCGTTGTCTTCGTCATCATCGCCCGCACCTTCGTCATCATCCTCGCCCTCGGCTTCGGCAAATTGCAGCAATTGCGCCAGATCGCGCAGCTGCGCCTCGGAGCTTTGCGCGGCGGGGTCAGCCTGCGGCATCGTATTGGCAACACCCGGTGCTGCAAAAACCATCAACGCGCCGAAAGCAGAGCCAAGGGTAAGAAACGGAAAGGCAAGTTTCATTGATCAATCTCCATAAGCCATCTTGTTGTCCTGTTTGTGATACGCCGCGATGATCAAAACCTGACGCTGCCGGACTAATTTCTTCAGCTTGCCGTCAGCAAAGCCCACAGCCCAGCACCAAAGAAATGGCCCCACCCTTGCGGGCAGGGCCAAAATTCGGACCATGCGGGACAACCTTTGTGGAAAGGTCTGGGATGAATGGCCCGAAACTTAGCGGTGCAGGCAGGATCAATCCTGCTTGTCACCGTCATGTTCGTGTTCGTCGTCTTCATGCTCACCGCGTTCGTGTTCGCGCTGCATGATCTCAAGCGTGGCCGGGTTGACCGCCACTTCAAAGCGGTTGCCTTTGCCATCACGGGCGAAAACCTCATAGCAGCCGTCATCAACCTTGATGCGGTCCACCAGCCAGCCCTGATCTTCCGCCATCTTGCGCACCGCGTCGCGCGGCTGCCAATCGGCCATTGGCACAGCGCAGCGTTCATCCTGTGCCCAAACCGGCGCAGCGACGCCAAATCCCGCCAAACAAACGGGAAGAAGGCAAAGGAAGGTTCGGAAATTCTTGCGCATTTTGCGTCCATCAAGCTTGTCTGTTAACAGCTATGCCAGACAATCCTTACGGCAGGCTGAAGCGGCACTTGGCGCGGCGTCAGCCTTGTGTCAGGCAAAACCGTAATGGCTTGGCAAAGCAAAGGAAGGCAAACACCATGCGTGTGCTGTTGATCGAAGACGATACCGTGCTGGGTGCCGCCGTGCGCGACCAGATCAGCGCGGATGGCCATTCGGTCGATTGGGTGACCCGCCTTGACGCCGCCAGCGACCATCTGAAATCGGTCGGCTACGATCTGCTGTTGCTGGATCTGATGCTGCCAGACGGGCGCGGCCAACCATTCTTGCGCAAACTGCGCGCCGCAGGCGATGTGACACCGGTGATCATCCTGTCGGCACTGGACCAGATCAGCGACCGCATCGACGGTTTGAATGCCGGGGCCGACGACTACATGATCAAGCCCTTCGATCTGTCAGAACTGACGGCGCGATTGAATGCAGTTGCGCGCCGCTATTCGGGCAACCCCAACCCGATCATCAGCTTTCGGGGTCTGGATATCGACCTTGCGGCGCGCTCTGTGCATCGGGCAGGCAAAGCGGTGCCCTTGACCGCCCGCGAATGGGTGTTGTTCGAGGCGTTCTTGCAGCGGCCCGGTCAGTTGTTATCAAAAACCCAGCTGGAAGACCGACTTTACGCCTTTGACGCCGAAATCGACAGCAACACCATCGAAGTCCACGTCAGCCGCCTGCGCAAAAAACTTGGGCACGACGCCATCGAAACCCAGCGCGGGCTTGGCTATCGGCTGGGCACCGCATGACCACGCCACGCTCTTTGCAAACCCGGCTGGCCTTGGCGCTGGGGTTGGGGCTGACCCTGCTGTGGCTGGTCGCAGTTGGGGCTGCAGGTGCGCTTTTGCACAAGGAAATGAACGAAGTTTCCGACGCCGTGCTTGCCGAAACCGCGCAACGCCTGCTGCCCTTGGCGGTGATGGATATTATCGACCGCGACGAAGAAGGCATGGCGCAAGACATCGCCCGGCTGAGTCAACATGACGAATTGCTGACCTATGTGGTGCGCGACGACAAAGGCCGCGTGCTGATCCGCAGCCACGCCGCCGAAGACGGAAATTTTCCGCCATTTCAGACCGTGGGCTTTTCCCAAACCGCCACCCATCGGTTGTATTATGACCAAGCCCTGCAAGGCGCACTGACCATCGCGGTCGCCGAACCACTGTCGCATCGTGCGGAAATAACCCGAACGTCTTTGATGACGCTGGCGCTGCCGCTGTTGGTGCTTATTCCTGCCAGCCTGCTGGGCGTGCTGCTGATCGTGCGGCGGTCTTTGCGGCCGGTGCGCGGGTTTTCGAAAAGCCTTGCCAGCCGTGGTGGCGGCAACCTGACCGCCCTGCCCGATGCGGGTCTGCCCGCAGAACTGTCGCCGATCGCCCGCGCGGTCAATGCGCTGTTGGCGCGGATTGAACGCACCCTCACGGCCGAGCGCAGCTTTGCCGCCAACGCCGCGCACGAGCTGCGCACCCCGGTCGCCGCCGCCCTCGCCCAAACCCAACGCCTGATCGCCGAAACTGCGGCAGGCCCTGCCCGCAAACGTGCCGAAGATATCGAAGCGTCGCTGAAACGCCTGCACCGGTTGGCCGAAAAACTGATGCAACTGGCGCGCGCCGAAGGAGGACGGATGCGGCAAGCCGACCCTGCCGACATTCGCGCCATTCTGCGCATGGTGGTGCAAGACGCCGGCCGTTCAGGCAGCACCCCGATCAAACTGGATCTGCCGCAAACCCCGGTGCTGTCCGACATCGACCCCGACGCACTGGCCATCCTTGCCCGCAATCTGATTGAAAACGCAGTCAAACACGGCAGCGGCGATGTGGTGGTTTCTTTGCAGCAAGACGCCTGCCTGTCGGTCAAGAACCCCGGGCCCGTGGTTGCGCCCGAGATTTTGGCCGGCCTGACCACCCGATTTTTGCGCGGCAGCAGCGACGCCGAAGGCACCGGCCTTGGTCTTGCCATCGCTGCGGCCATTGCCGAAGGCGCGGGCGCAAGGTTGGAGTTGCTGTCGCCCGCCTCTGACCAAAGCGATGGGTTTGAGGCGCGGTTTTGTCCCTGAACCGGGCCGCCAGTTTGCGCTGATGGCAGCCTCCGGCGGGGATATTTAGACCAAGATGAAGCCCGCGTCGGTTTTCAACTGTCACGTCGCAAAGATCGGTTCGGGTTTGGGTGCCATCGCGTAACCTGCGCCGGTGAGGAGAGTTTCATGACACAGTCGGCAGGTTTGGCGGCGCGCAATCCGCAGGCTTTCGGGTTTTTGGTAACGCTGTTGGGCGTGACCATGTTCTTTCCCGATGCGCTGGTGGTGCGCCTGATTGCGGCGGACACCATGACCATCGCGGTCTGGCGCGGCCTTGCAGCCGGGGCGGTGACGTTGCTGTGCCTTGCAATATTTGACCGCGCCAGTCTGCCCGGCTTGCACACCCTGAAATCAGGGCCGTCGGTTGCGCTGATGCTGATGCAGGGGTTTGGGTCGATTTTCTTTCTGGCCTCGCTGGGGCAAACTTCGGCGGCCAATGCTTTGCTGATCCTGGCAACCGCGCCGTTTCTAGCCGCCCTGCTGTCTTGGGTGTTGTTAAAGGAAACCATCGACGCCGTGACGGGCGTGGCGATTGTGGCGGTGTTTGCCGGTGTGGCCATCATTGGTGCCGGAAGTCTGGGTGGCGGCCATTTGCTGGGCGACTTTTTTGCGTTTGGCAATGCCTGCACAATTGCAATTTATTATGTGGTGCTGCGCATGGCGCCGCAGCAAAAGCTGATGGGGTCGATCGCGCTTGGCTTTTTGCTGACCTCGGTGATCGCGTTTCCCTTCGCGCCGATGTTGCCCTTCACGCTGGCGCAGGCAGGATTGGTGTTTCTGTCGGGCGGGGTGATCTTGGCGGGCGGCGTTGCCCTGCTGCAGATCGGGCCGCGCTATTTGCCTGCCCCCGAAGTGTCGATGATCACCATGCTGGAACTGGTGGCCGGCCCGTTGCTGGTTTGGCTGTTTACCGGCGAAAACCCCGGCCAGATGACGCTGATCGGCGGGACGGTGATCTTGCTGGCCATCACCGGCCACAGCGCGGTGCGGTTGCGCCAAACCCAAAGCCGCGCGGCGATCTGACCTTACCGGTCGTCGCCTTGCCAAATCGCCACAGCCATCGCACAGATTGCGGTTTGATGCGGGCAAACCACCAGCAGTGCTTGCCCCTTTGACGCTGACCCGCTATCACAAAGAAAAGTAAAAACGGGCGGACGGATGCGCATTCTCATCACCAATGACGACGGCATCAATGCCCCCGGTCTTGTGACCTTGACCAAGATTGCGCAAGATCTTGCCGGACCCGATGGCGAAGTTTGGACGGTTGCCCCCGCTTTCGAACAATCGGGCGTTGGCCATTGCATCAGCTACACCCATCCGATGATCAACGCCAAACTGGCAGAGCGTCGCTATGCCGTCGAAGGCAGCCCCGCCGACTGCGTGCTTGCCGGGGTTTATGATGTGCTGGATGGGGCAAAGCCCGATCTGATCTTGTCGGGCGTCAACCGCGGCAACAACTCGGCGGAAAACGTGCTGTATTCGGGCACCATCGGTGCCGCGATGGAGGCGGCGCTGCATGGCATTCCGGCGATTGCGCTGTCGCAATACATGGGCCGCGAAACTGAAGGTCTGGACGACCCGTTTGAAGCAGCCGCAACCCACGGTGCGGCCGTGATCCGCGCCTTGCTGGAAAAAGGCGTCTGGACAGGCGACGATTACCGGGTGTTTTACAACATCAACTTCCCGCCCTGCGCCGCTGCCGCCGTCAAAGGCCACAAAGTGGCTGCCCAAGGTTTCCGCCGCGACACCAGCTTTGGCGTGCAGCCCTATACCGCACCGTCCGGCAAGCGGTTCTTGTGGATCAAAGGCGGTCCGCAACATACCCCCACCCTGCCCGGCACCGATGCTGCGGTAAACCTTGACGGCTATATCTCGATCACGCCGCTGCGCTGCGATCTGACGGCGCATGACCTGCTGGCCGATCTAGAGGCGCGGTTGGCATGACAGAGGACGGACTGCCCGACGACGAAACGGCAGCCGAACGCAAGATGCGCTTTCTTTTTGCCCTGCGCTCGCGTGGTGTCACCGACACCCGCGTCCTGACTGCGATGGAACGGGTCGACCGGGGCAGTTTCGTGCGCGGCCTGTTTGCCGAACGCGCCTATGAAGACATGCCGCTGCCGATTGCCTGCGGCCAGACCATCAGCCAGCCCTCGGTGGTTGGGTTGATGACTCAAGCGCTTAATGTGCAGACCCGCGACAAGGTGTTAGAGATTGGCACCGGATCGGGCTATCAGGCCGCGATCCTGTCGCATCTGGCGCGACGCGTTTACACCATCGACCGCCACCGCCGCCTTGTGCGCGAAGCGCAAGAAACCTTCCGCGATCTGGGCTTGGTCAATATTGTGGCGATGGCCGCCGATGGCAGCTTTGGCCTGCCCGATCAGGCGCCGTTTGATCGCATTATCGTGACAGCCGCCGCCGAAGACCCGCCGGGGCCGCTCTTGGCGCAGCTGAAGATCGGCGGTATCATGGTGGTCCCGGTTGGACAGTCCGACACCGTGCAACATCTGATCAAGGTGACGCGGCTGGAAACCGGCTATGATTATGAAGAGCTTCGGCCCGTGCGCTTTGTGCCATTGGTCGAAGGCATCAGCACTGAATGACAACGCGCCGGGGCATACCCCGGACTGGTAAAGAGGCAAGCATGACCCTGTCGCGTCTTCCAATCCTTGGCCTAAGCGCCCTTCTGCTTGTGTCTGCCTGCGGCAAGACCCAGCCCTTCGACTGGGATCTGCGGGGCGGGGCCAATGCATTGGACACCTCTGGTGCAGCGCTGCAAGCCACCGATCCGCGCCCGCAGGCCGATGCGCGCGGCGTTATTTCTTACCCCGGTTATCAGGTTGCAGTGGCACAGCGCGGCGATACCGTGGCTTCGGTGGCAGGCCGCGTCGGGCTCGCCCCGGATGAGCTTGCCCGCTACAACGCTTTGCGTCCGACCGACCCGCTGCGTCAGGGCGAAGTGCTTGCCTTGCCGTCGCGCGTCGCCTCTGCGGGCACACCGGGCATGACAGGCGGCGTGATCGGCACCTCGGCCGCACCGGGGTCAGTAGATGTGTCAACCATTGCCACCACCGCGCTGGACCGCGTCGAAACCACGACCCCAGCGGCGGCAGCCCCGGCAAAGACCGCTGGCTCTGAACCGATCAGGCATCAGGTCAAACGGGGCGAAACCGCGTTTACCATCGCCCGCACCTACGGTATCTCGGCAAAATCGCTGGCAGATTGGAACGGGCTTGGCTCTGATCTGGAAGTGCGCGAAGGCCAATTCCTGATCATCCCAACCGCAAGCGGCGCCGCCCCGAAACCGGCTGATCCGGTTATGGTGGCAAGCCAGCCCGGCGAAGGATCGCCCACGCCAGAGCCGCCCTCGGCGAAAAAACCGCTTCCGGCAGAAAACCCGCCAAAAGCCAGCGAAAAACCCGCAGCGGCCGCCGCCGATCTGGGCCAAGACCGCACCGCTGCCTCGGCGTCTACCTTTGCGATGCCGGTGGCGGGCAAGATCATCCGCGGCTACACCAAAAAGAAAAATGACGGCATCGACATTGCCGCCGCCGCAGGCACCGCGGTGAAAGCCGCCGCCGATGGCACCGTCGCCGCCGTCACCAAAGACACCCAAGGCACGCCGATTGTGGTGATCCGCCACGCCGACGGCATCTTGACGGTTTA
>JAHEDL010000137.1 GCA_024641255.1 Pseudorhodobacter sp. | reverse complement strand
TTTTGAGCGTAGATCTTCAGCACCGAGTTTGCGGCCATGAACACCGCTGTCGAACTGGCCAACCACGCCAAAACCACGAGGTTCATTGCCCGCCCCCTATGCTGCAGTGCAGACCAAGGCGAAGGGTGCTGTGGCTATTCATCTGAATGTCCCGCCCGCAGCCCTTCCCGCACCCGATGCGAGATTTCGATGAACTCTTTGGAATCACGAATATCCAAAGGCCGCTCTTTCGGCAGCGGGCTGTCGATAACGTCTGTAATGCGGCCCGGACGCGGACTCATCACCACGATCTTGGTGGAAAGATAGACAGCCTCGGGAATGGAATGGGTCACAAACCCAATGGTCTTGCCGGTCCGCGCCCAAAGCTTCAGCACTTCTTCATTCAACCGGTCGCGCACAATCTCATCCAACGCGCCAAAAGGCTCGTCCATCAGCAGAATATCGGCATCAAAGGCCAAGGCCCGCGCGATGCTGGCACGCTGCTGCATGCCCCCAGACAATTGCCAGGGGAATTTCTTACCAAAGCCCGAAAGCTCCACCAGTTCAAGCACCCGCGCAACGCGTTCTGCTTGCTCGGCCTTCGAAAACCCCATGATTTCCAACGGCAGCTTGATATTTCCAGCAATCGTGCGCCACGGATAAAGCCCCGCCGCCTGAAACACATAGCCATAGGCCCGCTTTCGACGCGCCTCGTCCGGCGTCATGCCATTCACTGTCAGCGTGCCGCCCGTCGGATGTTCCAAAGCCGCAATGGCGCGCAGAAATGTTGTTTTTCCACACCCACTTGGCCCGATGAAGGACACAAACTCGCCCTTTCCGATCGTCAGGTTCACGTCCTTCAAGGCGTGCACAGGCCCATCATTGGTGTTGAACACCAAATTCAAGTTCTTGGCCTCGATCACTGGGCTTGTCACGTTCTGCGTATCCTTCATCACACCCCCGTTGCCGGAATTCCCGACCGCGCGACGGGGCGCGGAGAGGTCAAATCTTTCCAAGCACTTAGCGCGCGATTTACCGCCGGGCGCGCCTCTCGCGCCACAAACTTGCCATGGCCCTCGCGCGTTTTAACAGCGCCGTCTTCAATCGCAACTTGCCCGCGCGTCAGCGTATAGCGTGGCAGACCCTTCACAGTCTTACCTTCGAACACGTTGTAATCAATCGAAGATTGCTGGCTTCCGGCCGAAATCACCTTGGTCTTTTCCGGGTCCCAAACCACCAGATCGGCATCAGCCCCCACCAAGACCGCGCCCTTTTGCGGATAGCAGTTCAGAATTTTCGCGATATTGGTCGAGGTCACGGCGACAAATTCGTTCGGCGTCAGCCGACCGGTGTTGACCCCATAGGTCCAAAGCATCGGCATCCGATCCTCTAGCCCGCCAGTGCCGTTGGGAATTTTCGCAAAGTTGCCAAGGCCGAACCGCTTTTGTTCGGTGGTAAAGGCACAATGGTCGGTGGCCACAACCGACAAAGACCCCGATTGCAAACCAGCCCACAGGCTATCCTGATGGGTCTTGTTGCGGAACGGCGGCGACATGACGCGGCGCGCGGCATGATCCCAGTCGGGGTTAAAATATTCGCTTTCGTCCAGCGTCAAATGCTGGATCAGCGGTTCGCCCCAAACCCGCTTGCCCTGCATCCGGGCGCGGCGAATGGCCTCGTGGCTGTCCTCGCAAGAGGTATGCACCACATAAAGCGGCACGCCCGCCATATCGGCGATCATGATGGCGCGGTTGGTCGCCTCGCCTTCCACCTGCGGCGGACGCGAATAGGCATGCGCCTCTGGCCCGGTATTGCCCTCGGCCAACAGCTTTGCGGTCAGTTCGGCCACCACATCGCCGTTCTCGGCATGCACCATGGCAAGCCCGCCCAAATCGCCAACGCGCTTGAAGGATTGATACATTTCATCATCGTTGACCATCAACGCGCCCTTATAGGCCATGAAATGCTTAAAGCTGGTCATCCCCGCCTTGACGGAAAGCTCCATATCCTCCCACACCTTCGGGCCCCACCAGGTGATCGCCATGTGATAGGAATAGTCGCAGTTGGCGCGGGTAGATTTGTTGTGCCACATCTGGGCGGCGTCCATCAGCCCCTGCCCCTGACCAGGCAACACGAAATCCACCACCATCGTGGTGCCGCCCGCCAACCCCGCGCGCGTGCCGGATTCGAAATCGTCGGCCGAGTAGGTCCCCATAAACGGCATCTCAAGATGCGTATGCGGATCAATCCCCCCCGGCATGACGTAACAGCCGGTGGCATCCAACACTTTATCGCCGCTCAGGCCCTGCCCGATCTCGATGATCTTGCCCTGATCCACCAGCACATCCGCCTTATAGGTCAGATCTGCCGTTACGATGGTGCCGTTTTTGATGACTGTGGTCATGGCTCACTCCTGATCCGAATAGCCTTCATCTTGGCCTAAATATCCTGGGGGTGCGGGGGCTAGCCCCCGCCCTGTGTCGTCATCCGACGACGATCGCCGTTTCAAGAACCGCATGGAACAACACATCTGTCCCCGCCGCCGCCCATTGCGGGCTGATCTCTTCGGCCTCGTTGTGCGAAAGCCCCCCCACGCAGGGGCACATCACCATCACCGTCGGTGCAACGCGGTTGATCCAGCAGGCATCGTGGCCTGCACCGGAAATGATGTCCATGTGGCTCAGGCCCAGTTTTTCCGCGGCGCCCCGCACCACGGTCACCAGCCCGGCATCAAACGTCACAGGATCGAAATGTCCGACCGCCTCAATCGCGCAGCCCAAGCCCAGCTCTGCCGCAACGGCATGTGCCGCACGTTCAACCTCGCCGCGCATCAGATCCAGCTTGGTCTGGTCGGGCGACCGGATATCCACAGTAAAGATCACTTTACCCGGGATCACGTTGCGGCTGTTCGGGAACACCTTCACCTGCCCCACCGCCCCCACGGCCCCCGGCTGATGCCCCATGGCGATCTGATGCACCCGTTCGGTGATCCGCGCCATGCCCAGCCCGGCATTGACGCGCATGTTCATCGGGGTCGATCCAGTGTGGGCATCTTTCCCGGTCAGGGTGATTTCCAGCCACCAAAGGCCCTGCCCATGCGTGACAACGCCAATATCCTTGCCCTCGGCCTCTAAAATCGGGCCCTGTTCAATATGCAGCTCGAACATGGCGTGCATTTTGCGCGCACCAACGACTTCGTCGCCAACCCAACCGATCCGCGCCAATTCGTCGCCAAATTTCTTGCCATCCAGATCGGCACGACCGTAGGCGTAGTCTTGCGTATGCAAGCCCGCAAACACGCCCGAAGCCAACATCGCAGGCGCAAACCGCGCGCCTTCTTCGTTGGTCCAGTTGGTCACCACGATCGGATGTTTGGTTTTGATGCCAAGGTCATTCATCGACCGCACCACTTCCAACGCGCCCAGCACCCCCAGAACGCCGTCATAGCGCCCCCCGGTCGGCTGCGTATCCAGATGACTGCCCATGTAAACCGGCAAAGCCGTGGGGTCAGCGCCAGCGCGGGTCGCAAACATGTTGCCCATGGTATCAACGCCCATGGTCATCCCCGCCGCCTCGCACCAGCGTTTGAAGAGATGCCGGCCCTCACCATCAGCGTCGGTCAAGGTTTGCCGATTGCAGCCGCCGGCCACACCCGGACCAATCTGCGCCATCTGATCAAGACTATCCCAAAGACGTGCGGAATTGATCCGCAGGTTTGCACCCGGCGTCGACATCGCGTTCTCCCTTTGGGCAGAGGTCTTGTTGCCCCTTGTCCCGAATCTTTTCCTGACCGTATGGTCAAGGTTAAGGCTATAGAAGCTGACCAAGCGGTCAACGAAAATCTTGAAGGTGTCTTGTGGTGACTGAACCCGTCCGGCCGTTACGGCGCAACGAAATCCGCCAGCAAAATGAAACGCTGATTTTGCAGGCAGCGGAAAAAGTCTTTGCAGAGGCTGGGTTTGGCGGCGCAACCATGCAGTTGATCGCAGATCTTGCAGGCCTGCCAAAGGCCAACCTGCACTATTATTTTGCAACCAAAGAAGACCTTTACCGGCAGGTTGTGCAAAATATCTTCGAAATCTGGCTACACGCTGCCGACAGCATGGATAACGCCCCCGGCCCGATTGAAGGCATTGGTGCCTACATTGACGCCAAAATGGAAATCTCGCGTCGCCACCCTGACGGGTCAAAGGTTTGGGCCAGCGAAGTCATGCACGGCGCACCAGTGATCCAGGACTATCTGGAAACCACACTGCGCGACTGGACAACCGGACGCGCCGCCTTGATCCAACGCTGGATTGACGAAGGCAAAATGGCCCCGATCAACCCGGAGCATCTGCTGTATATGCTGTGGGCAACGACGCAGCATTACGCTGACTTTGGCCACCAGATCGAAACGCTGAACGCGGGCCCCTTGACCGATGCGCAATGGCAGGCCGCCAAAGCATCGGTCAAAGCCATGATCCTGCGGGGAATTGGCGCAATTTAAACGATTTTCATTTGCCCCGTTGCGAAAACTCAAACATAGCTGGGCCTGCGACGAAGTATTGTATCAAATTTAGAAACGGTTTGCCCTTATGGTTGATGACGTTACCGCAGATCTGCCGCCGCCCGATGTCTTGCAGACGCCCGCTTATGTCGCCCTTTTGCTGGCGGAACTGGCGCCAGAGCGGCCAACAACCATTGTTGATGTTGGTGCAAACCCGATAAACGAAGCCCCCTATTCCGGGCTATTGCACGCAGGCGCTTGCCACGTCATCGGGTTTGAACCGCAGGCAGAGGCTTATGCCGCGCTGCAAACCAGCAAGACTGCCGCCGAAACCTATTATCCGTTCGCCGTGGGCACGGGTGCGGCCCAAACCCTGCGGCTTTATAAAAACTCTGGCATGACATCGGTGTTCGACCCTTACAAACCGGGCCTGCGGATGATCGGCCATCAGGGCTGGGGCAAAATCAGCGGCCGCGTCGAGTTTGACACAGTGGCATTGGATCAGGCCACCGATCTGCCAGACTTCGACCTGATGAAAATCGACATTCAGGGTGCCGAAGTACAGGTATTCCAAGGTGCTGAAAAGGTTATGCAAAGCTGCGTCGCGGTGATTGTCGAACTGCGTTACCTGCAAATCTACAAAGGCGAACCGATGCTGGGCGGGGTGGATACCGAGCTGCGCCGCCAAGGTTTCGGGCTGCACAAATTCATGTTCAACAAGTCAAAGATGTTGATCCATTCGCAAGCCGCACGGGTCAAGACGCGCCGGATGCTGGATCAACTGCTTGATGGCGACGCAATTTACCTGCGCAACATCGCCGAACCCGACAAGCTGTCGGTCGAACAACTCAAGCATATGGCAGTGTTGGCCGCATCCGTATTCGACAGTCACTCTTTGGCATTATATTGCTTGGATGCGCTTGCTGCGCGCGGCACCGTCGCAGAAGACTTGGCAAGCCGCTACGTCGACGCATTGCCAGCGCATCTGCGCACGGAAAAAAGGGATCAGGATGACCAAAGTCGCGCTTGAAGCAGAATACGCCAGCCTCGTGTTCAAGGCGTTCGATGAAACAACCGCGCTCGCGCTGGGTCAGACCATGGTAGACCTCGCGCATAATTTGCCGATTGTTATCAACATCCGTTCCGCCGATCGCGTGTTTTTTCACGCGGCGCTGCCCGGTTCGGCACCGCTGAATGACAACTGGGCGCGGCGCAAAAGCAATACGGCACTAAAGTTTCAACTACCGTCGTTGCTAGTTGGCGAAACCCACCGGTCCAAGGGCGAATCCCTTGCCAAACATGGCCTGAGTGAAACCGATTTTGCCGATCATGGCGGCGCAGTGCCGATCCGCGTCGCTGGGGTTGGCGTGGTGGCCTGCGCCACGGTGTCGGGTCTGCCGCAAGTCGAAGATCACGCTTTGGTGGTGCGGGCTATTCGCGCCATGCTGGCCTGATCACTTCAGCTCTGTTTCCACAAAGATCATCGCCAGCGCGCCGTCATTGACGACGTTATGCTCAACGCCCTCTAGCTTGCGGTAGGCGGTGCCAGCAGGAACCAAAACCTTGCGCGTACCGCCGCCCGGCTCTTCCAGCAGCATGTGGCAATCTGTCACGGCGGTGATCACATAATCCATGCCGTGGCGATGCCACCCCGTCTCGGCCCCCGGCGCAAATTCAAAGCGCGTCACACGAACGCGGTCGTCATCAACCAACAGCGTGGCAGTGCAATTTGGGCGCATAATGCTTTCCTTTTTTTGCCACCCTAGCGCACCCGCTCCTTGGGTCAATACGGGCTTTGGGGTTTACATTTCGCCCAAGGATGCGCCACCCTAAGCGCCCAAAGCCTAAATCGGTAAAGCAATCGCCATGACGAAACCTCGCACCCGAATTCAAGCGCGCAACTCCAAAGCCATTTTGGATGCGGCGCTGGAAGTGTTTTCGCAACATGGCTTTCGTGGCGCGACCCTGGACCAAATCGCGGATGGCGCCGGTCTGTCGAAACCGAATCTGCTGTATTATTTCCCGTCGAAAGAAGCGGTGCATGCTGCATTGCTTGGTCAATTGCTGCGCACATGGCTTGACCCATTGCGGGCCATAGACCCTAATGGCGACCCGCTGACGCAGATCATGGCCTATGTTCGCCACAAGCTGGACCTGTCACGCGACTTCCCACGCGAAAGCCGCTTGTT
>JAHEDL010000133.1 GCA_024641255.1 Pseudorhodobacter sp. | reverse complement strand
CTTGGCCGAAATTCAACCTGATGTCTGTTTCAACGCCTTGCATGGTCGTTGGGGCGAGGACGGCTGCGTTCAGGGAATTCTGGAATGGTTGCGGATTCCGTATACCCATTCGGGCGTTCTGGCGTCGGCTTTGGCGATGGATAAGGCCAAGGCGAAAGAGGTTTACGCCGCTGCTGGTCTGCCGATTGTGCAAAGCGTTCTAGCGCTGCGCGAAGATGTGGCCAGGGCGCATGTTCTGCCGCCGCCCTATGTCGTGAAGCCCAACAACGAAGGGTCTTCGGTGGGCGTCTATATCGTGCGCGAAGGTGCCAATGCGCCGCGTTTGGCTGAAACCATGCCCGAAACGGTGATGGTGGAAACCTATGCGCCGGGGCGCGAGATGACCTGCACGGTGATGGGTGATCGCGCGTTGTGCGTCACCGATATTATCACCGACGGCTGGTATGACTTTGACGCCAAGTACAAAACCGGCGGGTCGCGGCACGTTTTGCCAGCGGTGCTGCCCACAGAGATTACCCAAGCCTGTCTGGATTATGCCTTGCGTGCTCACCGTGCGTTGGGGTGCCGCGGGGTAAGCCGGACCGACTTTCGCTGGGACGAGGCGCGCGGGCTGGACGGGTTGATCTTGTTGGAAACCAACACCCAGCCCGGCATGACCCCGACCTCGCTTGCGCCCGAACAGGCGGCATATTGCGGGATTTCGTTCCCTGATCTTTGCGCTTGGATGGTGGAGGACGCGTCATGCAATCGCTAGGTCGTCCGGTCGCGGGCCGCCAGGTGCCACGCCAAGCCCATGTGCGGCGCGATCCTGCACCGACGCGGTGGCAATACCGCATGCAGAGGCTTTGGCTGACACCCGTGTTTCGGGTGTTGTTTCGGGTGGGCTTGCCGGTTGCTTTGGTTGGGGTGCTGTCGCTGGCGGTTTTGCACAGCGATGTCCGGCGCGCTGCGATTGTGCAAAGCTTTGTCGATCTGCGCACCAAATTCGAACAGCGCCCCGAGTTTCGGGTCAGCTTGTTGTCAATCGAAGGCGCCTCGCGCGATCTTTCGGATGCAGTGCGTGCTAAGCTGGCGCTGAAGCTTCCGCAATCGTCGTTTGATCTGGATATGGATGTGCTGCGGGCAAAGGCAGAGTCGCTGGACGCCGTTGCTTCGGCAGAGCTGCGCGTGCGGTCGGGCGGTGTGCTGCAGGTGGTGCTGAAAGAGCGTGATCCTGCGGTGGTGTGGCGCACCGACGCTGGCCTGCAACTGTTGGATGCCACGGGGCATCGGGTGGCCGGTTTGGTGGCACGTGGCGACCGGGCGGATCTGCCCTTGGTGGCAGGCGAGGGCGCTGACAAGGCCATGGACGAGGCGCTGGCGGTTTTTGACGCTGCCCAGCCGATTGCAAAGCGCGTGCGCGGGCTGGTGCGGGTTGGCGACCGGCGCTGGGATCTGGTTTTGGACCGCGATCAGCGCATTTTATTGCCGGCTGCTGGGCCGGTGGCCGCGGTTGAGCGTTTGTTGGCGCTTGATCAGGCCGAAAAGCTGTTGGACAGAGATATCCTTTCAATTGACCTTAGAAATCAAGATCGCCCGGCAATTCGGCTGGCTCCGTTCGCTATGAACGAAGTCCGTCGCGCGCAAGGGCTGGCACCGGTGGCGGAGAACAACCTATGACCGATCTGTATCAATCCCAACGGGCCATGCGGAACATGCGTCGTGCGGCGATGCAGCGTGGGGTGGTGGCCATTCTGGATGTGGGCACCTCTAAGATCGCCTGTCTGGTGCTGAAGTTCGACGGGTTCGAAGCCGAACGCGATGCCGACGGCGTGGGGCCGATGGCGGGGCAGTCAAGCTTCAAGGTGATAGGTGCTGCAACCACGCGGTCACGCGGGGTGCGTTTTGGCGAAATCGCGGTGATGAACGAAACCGAACGCGCCATTCGGACCGCCGTGCAGGCGGCGCAGAAAATGGCGAACGTGCGCGTTGACCACGTGATTGCCTGCTTCTCTGGCGCCGAGCCGCGCAGCTATGGCTTGGCGGGTGAGTGGGAATTGCAGGATTCGGTGGTGACCGAACAAGACGTGGCCCGCGTACTGTCGGCTTGCGACGTGCCGGATTTTGGCGATGGGCGCGAAATTCTGCACGCGCAGCCGGTGAACTTTGCGCTGGACCACCGCTCTGGCCTTGGCGATCCGCGCGGGCAAATCGGGCACCGCTTGGCTTGCGATATGCATATGCTGTCGGTTGATGCGTCGGTGGTGCAAAACCTGCTGTACTGCATCAAGCGCTGCGACCTTGAATTGGCGGGGATTGCCTCTTCAGCTTATGTTTCCGGGATTTCGTCGCTGGTCGAAGACGAACAAGAACTTGGTGCCGCCTGCGTTGATATGGGCGGCGGGGCCACCGGCATTTCGATCTTCATGAAGAAGCACATGATCTTTGCCGACTCGGTTCGGATGGGTGGCGATCATGTGACCTCAGACATCTCCAAGGGGCTGCAGGTGCCGTTGGTGGTGGCAGAGCGGATCAAGACCAAGCACGGCGGCGTGCATGCCACCGGCATGGATGATCGCGAGATGATCGAGATGGGCGGCGATTCTGGTGATTGGGAAAAAGACCGCCGTCAGATCAGCCGGACCGAGTTGATCGGGATCATGCGGCCGCGGGTTGAAGAAATTCTGGAAGAAGTGCGGGCGCGGCTGGATGTGGCGGGTTTTGACAGCTTGCCAAGCCAGCAAATCGTGCTGACGGGCGGCGCAAGCCAGATCCCGGGGTTGGATGGGCTGGCCAGCCGGATTTTGGGCCAGCGCGTTCGGATGGGGCGGCCGCTGCGGGTGCAGGGTTTGCCGCAAGCCGCGACGGGGGCCGCGTTTTCCAGCGCGGTCGGGCTGTGCCTGTTCGCGGCACATCCGCAAGATGAGTGGTGGGATTTCGATATTCCGACCGAGCGCTACCCGGCGCGGTCGCTAAAGCGGGCCTTCCGGTGGTTCAAAGACAACTGGTAAGCCGCTAAATCCTGCGCCTTTGGCGAAATACCGCTGAAATTGTTTCACATAGCCCCATATTTTGTGGGGCATGTGTCTTTTTTGCGTGACCTCCGATCTATCTGTGGATAGAATCGAGGATAATTCGGCAATCCGCACTTCGGGACAGGTGCGGCAGACCGAAACGGCAACCTGCGGCGGCAGCCCGCGTATAAGAACAGGCGGATAGAAAAATGGCATTGAACTTGATCATGGCATCTGCGCGCGAAGAATTGAAGCCGCGCATCACGGTGTTTGGCGTTGGTGGGGCCGGTGGCAACGCCGTCAACAACATGATCGACAAGAACCTTGAAGGGGTCGAGTTCGTTGTCGCCAACACTGATGCGCAGGCCTTGCAGCAAAGCAAAGCGACCGCAAAGATCCAGATGGGTCTTAAAGTAACCGAAGGTCTTGGGGCGGGCGCGCGTCCGACTGTTGGCGCTGCCGCTGCCGAAGAAACCATCGAAGAAATCGTTGATCATCTGGCGGGCGCACATATGTGCTTCATCACCGCTGGCATGGGTGGCGGCACCGGCACAGGTGCAGCCCCGATCATCGCGCAGGCTGCGCGCGAATTGGGCGTCCTGACGGTTGGTGTCGTGACCAAGCCGTTCCAGTTCGAAGGCAACAAGCGGATGAAACAGGCAGAAGAAGGCATCATTGCCCTGCAAAAGGTCGTTGATACGCTGATTATCATTCCGAACCAGAACCTGTTCCGTCTGGCGAACGAACGCACCACCTTTACCGAAGCCTTCGCGATGGCGGATGACGTGCTGTATCAGGGCGTTAAGGGCGTGACCGACCTGATGGTTCGTCCTGGCCTGATCAACCTTGACTTCGCGGACGTGCGCGCGGTGATGGACGAGATGGGCAAGGCCATGATGGGCACCGGCGAAGCAACCGGCGAAAACCGCGCCGTTGAAGCCGCCGAAAAAGCAATTGCCAACCCGCTGCTTGACGAAATCAGCCTGCATGGCGCCAAGGGTGTGCTGATCAACATCACCGGTGGCTATGATCTGACGCTGTTCGAGTTGGACGAAGCTGCCAACATCATCCGCGAAAAGGTTGATCCGGACGCAAACATCATCGTTGGTTCGACTTTGGACACCACGATGGAAGGCACGCTGCGGGTTTCCGTGGTGGCGACCGGCATCGACGTTAGCCAGAATCGCGCTGAAGTTCCGGTAACGCGCCGCCGCATGGATGCGCCGCTTGCGCCTTCGGCTCAGCCTGCGCCCGAATCGCGTGTGACGGTTTCGCCAATGGCGACGCCTGTTGCGGCTGCTCCGGCCCCGCAGCCCGCACCGCAACAGCCGATGCAGGACATGTTTCAGCAACCCAGCTTTCAACCGGCCCAAGACCACGACCATATGATGGACGGCGAGTTGCCGCCGCCGGCGTATCGCCCGGCGCCGCAGCCGCAACAAGCGCGTACGCAGGCCCCTTCGGCTGCGTTGGAAGCTGACGCCGGGAGCTTTGTGGCACCGCGCCCGCGCTCGGCTGGAACGCCTTCGCCAGAAGCGTTGGCTCGGCTGCAGGCCGCTGTTTCGAAGTCACCCGCGCAACAGGCCGCAGCAGCCCGTCAGCCCGTCCAACAGCCGCAGCGTGCCCCGGCCGCACCCGCAAAACCCGCAGAGCGTCCGCGCTTTGGCATCGGCAGCCTGATCAACCGTATGGCCGGCGGCCATGCAGAGCCGGCGCAAGAGCGCCCGGTCGGCGGTCGTCAGCAGCCGCCAGTGACCTCTTATGATGACGAACAAGAACTGTCTGCCGATCAAGAGCGTATCGAGATCCCGGCGTTCCTGCGGCGTCAGGCAAACTGAGTCGGCGGATTTAGGACGCATACGATGTGTAACAGGCCCGGAGCGATCCGGGCTTTTTGCATTTTAACGCAATGTTTTATCAGGTTAATTTCCTGTTACACTTGGTCACAATCTGTGAGTTGAGCAAAACCGTTTGGCGACTTAGTTAATCATGCGGTCAAAGATTTGGCCAATTTGGCCCATCTTGGAGAAATATGTTGCAACACACGCTGAAAACCACGGCTGTCTTCACCGGTTTCGGTCTGCACTCTGGTGCTGCCGTGACGATGAAGGTGCATCCGGCGCCGGTCGACAGCGGGATATGGTTTCTGCGTTCGGATCTGGTGGGGCAAGATGCGCGGATCGCGGCGATTTGGGATGCGGTTGTGCCGTCAAAGCTGTGCACACTGGTGGCTAATGCCGCTGGGGCAAGCGTTTCAACCATTGAACATGTGATGGCGGCCTTGGCCGGCTCTGCGATCAACAATGCTTTGATCGAAATTGACGGACCGGAAGTGCCGATCCTTGATGGTTCTGCTGCGCCGTTCGTCGAAGGGTTTCTGAACGCGGGTATTGTGGCGCAAGACGCCGCAGTTATGGCCATTAGAGTGTTGCGGGCGGTGGAAGTGCAGGACGGCGAGGCCGTTGCGCGGCTTGAACCATCCGACATGCTGGAAATCGACTTCCGCATCGACTTTGAAGAAAAGGCGATTGGTCGCCAGGCCAAGCGGCTGAACATGGCCAATGGTGCGTTTGTGCGGGAACTGTCGGACAGCCGCACGTTTTGTCGTAACGCCGATGTGATCGCGATGCGCGAACGTGGGCTGGCCTTGGGCGGCACGTTGGAAAATGCCGTGGTGTTCGATGGCGAGAAAGTGTTGTCGCCGGGTGGTTTGCGCCACAAGGACGAACCGGTTCGTCACAAAATGTTGGATGCCTTGGGCGATCTGGCGCTGGCTGGCGCACCGATTTTGGGGCGCTACACCGGTGTTCGGGCGGGCCATGCGATGACAAACCGGCTGCTGCGCAAGTTGTTTGCTACGCCGGGCGCATGGGCCGCAGTAAGTTGTGAAGGCTTGACCGGCGGAAAATTGCCGGGGATTGGCGTGCATCGTGGCGATCTGCCGATGCGCGCCTAAGGTCGCACAGCCAAAACCATTTCTGATATGGTGAAAGCCGTTTTGCGCCTTGGATTTTTCTGTGCTACGGCGGAATGTCGGGCAGAGAAGTCCGTGCGGGTAAAACGCTGCGGATGCTGTGCATCGCGGTTCTGGTGGGCGCACTTGCAGGGTGTGCAGGCCAGAAGGCGCAAGAAGAATCCCTTGATGCGATGACCGCCGAGCAGATTTACAAGCGTGGCGAGCTTGAGTTGGAAAACAAGAAGGCGAAGAAAGACTCTGCCTTGACGTATTTCCAAGAGGTAGAGCGGCTTTACCCCTATTCGGAATGGGCCAAGCGCGCGCTGATCATGCAGGCGTTCACGCTGCATAAATACAAGAAATATGAAGAAGCGCGGATCGCGGCGCAGCGGTATCTGGATTTCTATCCGGGCGAAGAAGATGCGGCCTATGCGGCATTCTTGCTGGCGCTGTCCTATTACGATCAGATCGACGAAGTGGGCCGCGATCAGGGGCTGACCTATCAGGCGTTGCAGGCTTTGCGCGTTGTGATCGAACAGTATCCCGACAGCGAATATGCCAAATCGGCCACGCTGAAGTTTGACATGGCCTTCGACCATCTTGCGGCGAAGGACATGGAGATTGGTCGCTATTACCTGAAGCGGGGCAACTATACGGCGGCAATCAATCGGTTCCGGTCGGTGGTGCAGGATTTCCAAACCACGTCGCAGACCGCAGAGGCGCTGCATAGGCTGGTGGAATG
>JAHEDL010000116.1 GCA_024641255.1 Pseudorhodobacter sp. | reverse complement strand
GTAACCGACAACCGATCCGCCCCCAAAGCGCCGCTTGGGGCAGAGCCGGCAGCGGAAAGCACCATGGAAAACAGCACCATCATTGCCATGGCGATGGCGACCCAGCGGTTGCGAAAGCCAATGCGGAACTCTGCCGCTGCGGTGGCGAGAATGCGGTTCATTGCCCGTCCCTTTTGCTGAAATGGCTGTAAATATCTTCAAGGCTGGGCGGCAACACCTCTAGGTCGGCAATCAATGCGCCCAGTGCAGTGATGCGGGTCAGCATGGGCAGCTTTGCCTCTTGCGGGCACAGGATGTGAAGGCCGCCGTCTTTGGGCGTGGCCTCGGGCAGAGCGGCCAGCACGACATCGGCCTTGTCCGCCTGCGGGGTGATGTGCAGCGCAACCGGCAGCGCCGCACGGCGGCGCAGATCGGGCAGGCTGCCTTCGGCCACCAGATTGCCTTTTGACAGGATAAGAATGCGGTCGGTGCGCGCCTCTACCTCTGTCAGCGCGTGCGATGACAGCAAGATTGACGCGCCATCGGCGGCAAGGCCATCCAGCAGGGTGTAAAAGTCGCGGCGCGATACCGGATCAAGCCCCGAGGTGGGTTCGTCCAGCACCAAAAGCTTCGGGTGGCCGATCAGGCTTTGCGCAAGGCCAACGCGTTGCCGCATGCCTTTGGAATAGGTGCCAATCCGGCGCTTGGCGGCATGGGTCAGGCCAACGCGATCCAGCAGATCCATCGCCTTGGCGGGGTTTTCACCGCGCAAGGCAAGGTAATAACGAATTTGCTCAAGCCCGGTCAGGGCCGGGTGGAAGGCGACGTTTTCGGGCAGATAGGCGGTGTTGGCGCGTGCCGTGGCAGAGCCGGGTGCCGCGCCGGTGACATGGATTTCCCCACGATCATAAGAGATCAGACCGAGGATGATCTTCATCATCGTCGATTTTCCGGCACCATTGTGGCCAAGCAACGCCACCCTCTCGCCGGGGGCGATGGTTAGGGAAACCGCGTTCAGCGCCGTGAAGCCAGCGAAGGTCTTAGTGAGTTGTTTCAGCGTCAAGCTCGGGGTCATCTAACGTCACTTTCTGCCAGCGGTCTGCCACGTCGGCGGCCATCTGGGCGATTTCAGCAGGGACCGCGATGTCAATCGGGGCCATCAGAGGGTGGCTGTCAACGACACCACCGGGCATGGTTGCGGGAAACGAGGCCTGCGACCAACGGATCAACTGCACCGCGGGCGACCCCAACAGCAGGCTGGCCGAAGGCTGCGACCACAAGATGCTGTCCATCAGATCATTTGGGCGAAACGGGCTGTCGGCCAGACCATCGCCGTTCAGATCAAAGGCGGGGTGATCGGACCAATAGTTGCCGCGCCCCTCAAGGCTCCATTCGATATCGCGGGTGCCGACGTATTTCACCTGTTCGCGATTGCCCACAAAGGCGTTTTCGGTCAGCGCGTTCTTTTCGGAACCGGCGGTGAAGTGGATGCCGATATCGCAGCCTTCAAAGCGGTTGCCGACGATCAGGTTGCGGTTGGCGTTGTAGATAAAGGTGCATTTTTCGGCACCGCGCACAAGGTTGCCAGAGATGTCCGATTTGTTGGCGAAGTTCAGCATCAGGCCATGGCTGCGGTCGTAAAGCGACAGGTTGTCTTTCACAACGACCCGGTCGGAAAACATGATGGCAAGGCCCAAGTGGTTGCCAATGCTGATATTTCCTGAAACTTCGGAGTCACTGGTATACATGTAATGCACCGCAAAGCGCAGGTCGCGGAACAGGTTGTTGCGGTAGGTGTCTTTCTTTGAGGCGTTGGAAAAGATGCCGTCGCGGCCATAGCGGACAGCGTTGTTTTCAATCACCGCGCCCGGCGAATTCCAGACGTAAAAGCCATTGCCGCGTTCGATCATATGGGCGTTTTGACGGCCAATGATGGTGTTGTTGCGTGCCACCGCGTCAATGCCGCCGTGAATGTCGATGCCGTGCATATTGTCGGTCAGGGTGTTGTTTTCGATCAGCGCACGGTCTGCGCCTTTCATCACCTTGATGCCGGCATCCAGAAACTGGTTCACCGTGCCAGAGCGGGTGACTTCCAGCCCTTTCAGCGTGACATCATCGCCGGTGATGGTGACGACGGTGCCTTTATAGTTCCCATCAATCACCGCCTTGCCGCCGCCATCAAGCGTCAGCGGGCGGTCGATTTCCACCGGGCCGGGGTAGGTTCCCGGCCCGAGGATCAGCACATCGCCTGCAGAAGCCGCCAGTATGGCCTGTTGCAAGCTGTCTGCCCCGGCTTGCACGGGGATGTCGCGCGCCTGCGCCATGGGCGCAAGCAGCAGGAACATCAGCAAGATCCGGGGCAATTGCATCGCTTAGCCTTTCTTCGGTTCAACAAACATCCGGCCGCGCATTTCCATGTGCAGCGCGTGGCAGAACCACTGGCAATAGTACCAGTAGACGCCCGGATTTGCGGCAACGAAGGTTACCGAAGAGGTGGCCTGCGGGCCAATCTCCATCGCAACGCCGTGGCCGCCCATGGTGAAGCCGTGGGTCAGATCGTCGATATCATCAAGGTTGGTGATGATCACGGTGACTTCGTCGCCTTCGGTTACCGTGAAGCTTTCCAGCGCGAACGCCGGGGCTTGCGACGACATATAGACCCGCACCTTGTTGCCATCACGGATCACGGTATCCATGTAGTCATCGATGTTGATCTTGTCGGCTTCGGCTTGCTTGCGGGTTTCGGCCCACATCGGGTCTTGGCGGTTCCAAACCGACAGCGGGCTTAGCTTGCTGGCGTGGACGGCAATCGCGTCATGCGGTTCGGCAAAGTTCGGGCCGTCATGCAGCACAACCATCTTGTCGCCCGAAATGTCGATCAACTGATCGTTTTCGGGTTTCAGCGGGCCGACGTTCAAGAACCGGTCTTTCGAGAATTTGCACAGGCAAACCAGCCATTTCCCGTCAGCCTCTAGGGTTTCGCCCATCGATGTTTTCAGGTGGCCGGGCTGATACTGCACATCAACCTTGTCTTTGATCGGATCAACCTTTTCGCCGTTATAAAGCTTGATAGCGTCTTCGATGTTCCATTTGACGACTTGGCTATCAAGGAACAGCGAGGTGAAGGCGTTGCCCTTGCCGTCAAACGCGGTGTGCAGCGGGCCAAGGCCCAATTCCGGTTCTGCCACCACAACAGAGCGCGGATCAGCGTCGGATGCAAACAGCGTGTCCAGTTTGGTCACGTCGATCACCGTCACCGTGGGCGAAAGCTTGCCGCCGATGCACAGGTGTTTCTTGTCGGGCGCCATGTTGCAACCATGCGGGTTGTTGGCGACCGGAATGTAGCGGGTGTAGTTCTTGTTCTGGCCCTTGCGGCCATCCAGAACCTTGACACCGTTCAGTTCTTGATAGTCGCCTGCGGCCACGCCCTTTTCGATTTCGGCGATGTTGAACACAACAACGTGGTCCATTTCGGCTGCGGTCATATCCGCAAGGTTCATCCCCATTTCCGAATTGTACGAGGTTGAAAACGCCCATTTGCCTTCATAGTCGGCATCGGTGTTATCAAGGTTGCCCGACACGATCACCTGCCACGCCACTGTCATCTCGTCGGCGTTCACTGCCGTAAAGATGTTCACATAGGTGGTCGGGTCGTTCATCGTGCTGCCGTCATTGACCAGCGGCGATTCATCTTCGCCGTTGCAGAACACGTAGTTGGTGCGCGGCCATTTTTGCGGGCGCAGACCGTGGATGGCGTGGGCGTTCGGGATCTCAAGGATCTTGTCGCATTTCATCACGTCGCCACGCACACGGGCGACGCGGGTGTTGGCCTTGTCGTTCATGAACAAGAAGCGGCCGTCATATTTGCCTTCGGTGAAGGACATATGGACGTGGTGCAGGTCGCCGTTGTCGTGAATTTCCTTGCCGTTCGCGGCCAGCAGTTTCTTGGTGGCGTCCGACATGTTTTCTTTGTGGATGCGCTTGGATTCGTTGGTCAAACCCCAGCCGGTTGCCGAGCAGCGGTTGAACACCGGAACCCGCATCAACTCGCGCATCGACGGAATGCCAAGGATGCGCATTTCACCGGTCTGGCCCGAAGACCAGAAGCCGTAATATTCGTCCAACTGGCCGGGGGCAACGGCGCCGGTGGCGTCGGTTGCAGCCAAGGCTGCGGTGTTTGCCGCCAGCGTGGCGATGCCGGTGGTTGCCCCGCCCAGTGCCAGACGACCGCCGATTGCGCCGAACAGTGCGGCCCCGCCAGCGGTGGCACCCAATAGGCCCCGGCGGCTGATCCCTGATTTGCTTTCTTCAGACATTTAAGCGTCCTTTCGGTTGGTTGATTGAAGGTTCGGGTGCCCCTGGATCGCCGCGACCCGTGCCGGGCTTGCCGCCGCGACCTCGCGGCGTTTCGCGGTTTTGATCACAACGGGGCAGGTGGTTGTGGATTGGTAAAGCACCTGACAATGCAGACAGTTTACGCATTCGTTCGGGTTGATTTCCCCTGTCGGATGAATGGCTTGCACCGGGCATTGGTGCGCGCAGGTCTGACAGGGGCTGCCACATTCCTTGTAGCGTTTCAGCCAGTCGAACATCCGCATCCGCGCCGGGATCGCCAAGGCAGCCCCCAGCGGGCACAGATAGCGGCAGTAGAAGCGTTCAACGAACAGCCCCGCCATCAACAGCCCCAACACATAGACCACGAAGGGCCAAGCGCGGATGAATTTCAGAATGATCGCGGTTTTGAACGGTTCGACTTCGGCCAGATGTTCGGCCTGTTCGATCGACATCAGCGAGGCACCAAACAGCCCAAGGAAGATCATGTATTTGATCGGCCACAGGCGTTCGTGCAGACCCCATGGCAGCGTCCATTGCGGGATGTGCAGGGCTTTGGCGATGCGGTTGGTCAGCTCTTGCAGCGCGCCAAAGGGGCACAGCCAGCCGCAATAGGCACCACGACCCCAGAACAGCAGCGCCGCCGCGACAGAGAACCACAAGATGAAGGTCAGCGGGTCCAGCAAGAAGGCTTGCCATGAAAAGCCATTCACCAGCGCGCCAAACAGCGCCATCAGGTTGACCACCGACAATTGTGCGTTGGCATACCAGCCCAAGAACACCAGCGTCACGGTCAGATAGCTGATGCGGAACCAGAAGAAGACCTTTTCGTTGCGGGTAAAGAAGCCTTGGAAGAAGAAGGTCGCGGTCAGCACCAAGAGCATAAGGGCAAGGCCCGCAATCTCGACCTGCTTATCAAGCCAGATCTTCTGCCACAGGGCGGCTTGCGCACCGGACTCGTCTTGCTCTGCCGTCGGAGCCGCAACCGCCGCGATCTTGCGCAGGTAGTGGTCGGGCAGCTGATAGCCAAGATCAAAAGTGGTGAAGGCCTTTTCCGTGGCCGCGACCTGACGTTGCACCAAAAGCTGCAGGCGGAAGGGCTTAGTTGGGTCAAAACCAGCATCGGCAGGGATGATGAACAGGTCGGTTTCGCTAAACTCTGGCGCACCGGCGGCGGTCAGCGCGACAAGGCGTTTGTGCTGCTTGTCGTGGAAGCGCACGGTCACATCATCTTGCACCAGCACGATGCGATCAAAGATGCCCCCGCGCACATAGCCCGAGCCTTTGAAGGAATAGGTGCCTTTGCCGACCACCATGATGGCGTGTTCGCCGGGTTTCAGGGCTTTGGTAAGGTTGGCATATTCGGCATCGCCCAGCAAAGCCTTACCAATAGCGGGAACCGAAACCAGGGCCATTTGCATTTCGACAAAGGCATCATCGGGTTTGCCGGCTTGCGGCTTTTCGGCGGCGCGCGGATCGGTGCCGGCGGCAAAAGCCGCATTGACCTGACCGACATCAATCGCAAGGCGGCGCAGCGTGCCGTCGCCTTCCATGCCCAGCCAATCGGCGGGGGCGGCGGCGGCCGGATCCAGTTCAACCGTCGGGCCGACGGCGGCTTCCGGTTTCAGCCCGCCCAACGACAAGGCGCGCGCCACTTTCAGACCCGAACGCACGATGGAATCGTCGATCACCATGACGGTGACGGTCGCGCCCGATATGATGTTCAGCTTGTGGCCCGAGCCGTTGGCGGTGGCCTCTGCCACCAGGTCAAGCCCGGTATAATCGGCAGCCAGTGCCTTCATCTTGGCATCGGGAATGCCAATCAACACAATAGGTTCCGAATGCTTGATCAGTTTGACGCCAATCACTTTGGCATCCAGGCCAATGGCAACCATGGTGTGAATGGGTTTGCCGGAATAGCCGGTGGTGCCAACAAAATCCGAGGTGATGAAGGCCCAGCCGATGGTGTCACTGCCCTTCAGCACCGGGGCGACAGCCAGATCATCCCGAATTGGGCCAAAGCCGGTGGCATCGGCCACCAAATCGCTTGCGGTAACCTCGGGCAGGTATTTTGCCAGCACCGAGCCTTCGGCATTGGCCATCGTGGCAAGGCAAAGCAGGGTTGCGATGCGAAGGAAAGACAGCAGAAAACGCATGGATCAGGCCTTTTGCGGGGGTGCGCGGGCAGAGGCGGCTTGCAGCAAGCGCAAGGCCACTATTGCGGGCAGGACTGTGGGGGTGGCCGCCGTGAACCGTGGTTCAGCGCGCAGGGCGATTTCGGGAAGGGCGGCGACAAAGCCTTGCCCCGTGACACAATCTGGGCAATCGGCACAGGGCTTGGCAGGGGCAACCGGATTGCCGCTGGCATCTAATGTCACAACTGTGGGGCTGTTACCTGAACAGATCACGATCTGCGAATAGCCGG
>JAHEDL010000111.1 GCA_024641255.1 Pseudorhodobacter sp. | reverse complement strand
ATCGCGGGCGTTCCGATTTTGGCGATGGCATCGCTCAGGTCGGGCAGGCTTTGCACCGGCGCATAGGGCGCACAGGTCAGGCCCAGCCCGGTGAGGAAGTCTTTTTCCAGCAGGCGGTCTTGGCTGATTGCCAAGGCGCGGCGGTTTGGCCGGATCGGGCGCAGGGCTTCAAGGGCGTCCAGCGCCGCCGTCGGGATGTTTTCGAATTCATAGGTGATCACATCCACCGTCGCGGCAAAGGCTTGCAGCGCTGCGATGTCGTCGTAGCCGGCGGTGGTGACCGCATGCGCCACGTCGGCTGCGGGCGGGTTGGCGGCAGGTTCGTAGATGTGGGTCTTGTAGCCAAGCCGCGACGCCGCGACCGACAACATGCGGCCAAGCTGGCCGCCGCCAAGGATGCCGATGGTTGATCCGGCGGGCAGGTTATTCATCTTTCGGCTCCTCGGGGATTGATGCCGACAGCGCCTCGCGCCAGGCATCAAGTCGTGCTGCAAGGGCGGCATCGTTCAGGGCAAGAATGCCTGCGGCCATCAGCCCGGCGTTGGCGGCCCCCGCTGCACCGATCGCCATGGTGGCAACCGGGTAGCCTTTGGGCATCTGCACGATGGAATACAGGCTGTCGACACCGGACAGCGCGCGGGTTTGCACCGGCACGCCGATCACCGGCACGCGGGTTTTGCTGGCCATCATGCCGGGAAGGTGCGCGGCACCACCTGCACCGGCGATGATCACCTTGATGCGGCCTGCGGCGGCTTTGCCATAGGCCCAAAGCCGATCTGGCGTGCGGTGCGCCGAGACGATCTTGGTTTCATACGAAATGCCCAATTCATCCAGCACAAGGGCGGCTTCTTTCATCGTCGGCCAGTCAGACTGGCTTCCCATGATGATCCCAACGTCAACTGTCATGCGCGCCTCCGGGCCGGTCAGCAGGGTCTTGGCGCTTCATAGCAACGCGGGCGGCAAGGGCAAGGAAAAGCGGCCAAACCAGCAGAAATCACCGCAGCGCTGCGGTTTCTGCCGTATATTTTGGCCGTGCAAAGTGGGGGTCAGGCGATGATGTTCGGAATCAGCTGATCTTCCAGCTTTACGATCTGGTCTTTCAGCTGCAATTTTTGCTTCTTCAGCCGCCGCAGCGTCAGTTGGTCTGGCCGCCCCGAGGTTTCCAGCGCGTAAATCGCCTCATCCAAATCTCGATGTTCGCGCTGCAAAACCACCAGTTTCACGCGCAGCATGTCTTCGAAATTCATTTCGGGCGGGGCATTCATGGCAGGAACAGGTCCAGTCTTTTTTGGTTTTGTTAAGAATACAGTGATTCGCGGCACGCAGGGCAAAAATTGCGCATAGCGGCGCAAATATTCTTGCAGCGTGAAGCCCTTGCGGGCGGCATTTTAGCCCCCCATATTTGAACAGACGGGTGCCGGTGTTTGGGCCTGTCGGAAATGTCGCTTGTTGCAAAGGACATCGGCCATGACGAAATTGACCTTCGGGGCGCATCCTTTCTTGCTGGGCTTTGAACAGTTGGAACGGTTGGTAGAGCGCACCGCCAAGACCGCGTCGGAAGGGTATCCGCCCTTCAACATCGAGGCGACCTCGGAAAACACTTATCGCATCACCTTGGCCGTCGCGGGGTTTCGCGACGAAGATCTGGCGATCACGGTTGAGGACCGCCAGTTGGTGGTGCGTGGCCGGCAGGCCGAAGATGGCACCGAACGGGTGTTCCTGCATCGCGGCATTGCGGCGCGGGCGTTCCAGCGGTCTTTCGTGCTTGCCGACGGGGTAGAGGTGGCGGGGGCCGATCTGGAACATGGGCTTTTGCACATCGACCTGCGCCGGATGGTGCCAGATACCATTGTGCAAACCATTCGCATTGGCCGAAAATAAGGAGGACGGATGATGGATGTAAAATTTGAAGGCCTGCCAGAAGCTGAAAACCGCATCGTTTATGTGCGTCCGGTGGACGTGTCGGCCCTGCCCGAAGCAGTGCAAGCGCAAGTGGGCGGTTTGAAAACCGTTTACGCCGTGCATGGCGAAGACGGCGAGCAGTTGGCCTTGGTGGCCGATCGCAAGCTGGCGTTTTTGCTGGCGCGGCAAAACGACATGGCGCCGGTCAGCGTGCATTGAACGCCCTGGCGAAGCGGACGAAGCGCCTGCAACTTTGGTTGCAGTGCGGCATCTTCTGCCACGGGGTTAATGGAAGTCTTTGAGTTGACGGCGTAATTCCGCGGCAAGGGCCGACGTGTGCCTTGAAATCTTAGGAGTAAAGTATGTCGACATCTACCGGTTACAGCCGCCTGCAAATCGCCCTGCACTGGGCTATTGCCGCGCTTATCGTGGCGAATTACCTGATCAGCGAAGGCATGGAAGATGCGTTTGACGGTATGATGGAAGGCAGCCCTGTTGCCGGTTTCGTGCCAAGCTTCCATGTCTGGGCCGGTGTTGCAGTGCTGGTGTTGGCGGTGATCCGGCTGTTGGTGCGGATGGCGTCGGGTGCGCCGGCGGCTGGCAACTCGCTGGGCGATATTGCGGCAACCTGGATGCATCGCGCGCTTTATGCGCTGATGATCGCGGTGCCGGCGCTGGGCGCAATCACCTGGTTTGGTGGCATTGATGCGACGGCGGATTTCCACGTTCTGGCGATGAACGCGATGATGCTGCTGGCGCTGGGCCATGCGGCGATGGCGCTGCTGCACCAGTTCATTTTGAAAGACGGGCTGTTGGTGCGGATGCTGCGCGCGCGCTAAGATATGTCTTCGCCTGAAACAAAAACGCCGCCCCGAAACGGGCGGCGTTTTCAATTTGCGGGTCGTCTGGGCCGGTTAGTGGCCTGCCAGCCAGCGTTCGGCGTCAAGTGCGGCCATGCAGCCCATACCGGCCGAGGTGACGGCCTGACGATAGACGTGGTCGGTAAGGTCGCCAGCGGCAAACACGCCCGCAATCGCGGTGCGGGTCGACCCCGGTTCTACCTGCACATAGCCGCCCGAATGCAGCGGCAGCTGGTCTTTCACCAGTTCCGACGCAGGGGCATGGCCGATGGCCACAAAGAAGCCCGAGCACGGCACGTCTTTGACTTCGTTGGTTTGCAGGTTGCGGGTGCGCACTGCGGTAACGCCAAGCGGCGCTTCGGTGCCCAGAACCTCGGTGACTTCCGAATTCCACAGCATTTCGATCTTGGGGTGCTTGAACAGCCGATCTTGCATGATTTTTTCGGCGCGCAAGCTGTCGCGGCGGTGGATCAGCGTGACCTTGCTGGCGAAGTTGGTCAGAAACAGCGCCTCTTCCACGGCGGTGTTGCCGCCGCCGATCACCACGATTTCCTTGCCACGATAGAAAAAGCCGTCACAGGTGGCGCAGGCCGACACGCCAAAGCCCTTGAACTTTTCTTCCGACGGCAGGCCCAGCCACTTTGCTTGCGCGCCGGTGGCCAGAATGACGGCATCGGCGGTATAGGTGGTGCCGCTGTCTGCGGTGGCGGTGAAGGGGCGGTTTTGCAGATCAAGGCTGGTGATGTAGTCGCTGATCACCTCGGCGCCCATGGCTTCGGCATGGGCCTGCATGTTGACCATCAGATCGGGGCCTTGGATGTGCTTTTCGCCCGGCCAGTTTTCCACTTCGGTGGTGATGGTCAGCTGGCCGCCGGGCTGTAGACCCTGCACCAAAATCGGCTGCAACATCGCGCGTGCGGAGTAGACGGCGGCGGTATAGCCCGCAGGGCCGGAGCCGATGATCAGAACTTTGGTGTGCCGCGTTTCGCCCATGACTATCCCCTGAATCGTGTCGCACTGGATATAGGCAATGGTCGGCGCGGGGGAAAGCCCCGCGCGCTGCATTGCGGAATTGTGCGAAAGGCGGGTGTTTTGCGAAAATATCTTGCGCGGTTGCGAAAGAATATTGCGCAGAGTGCGGCATCGGCCTAGATACAACGCCAAAAAGGGGACTATACCAATGGCTGGCAACAAGCTTGATCCGATCGACCGCCGTATTCTGGCAGAGTTGCAGGCGGATGGGCGGATGACCAACGTCGAGCTGGCCAGCCGGGTGGGGATTTCGGCCCCGCCGTGTTTGCGCCGGGTGCGCACGCTGGAAGAAGCCGGTTACATCAAGGGCTATCACGCCGATATCGACGCCCGCGAGATGGGGTTCGAGGTGCAGGTGTTTGCCATGGTGCGGCTGCGGTCGCAGGCAGAGGTGGACCTGTCGGCCTTTGAAGCTCGCTGCAAGGCGTGGCCCTTGGTGCGTGAGTGCCACATGCTGAACGGTGAGATTGATTTCATTTTGAAATGCGTGGCGCCGGATCTGAGCACCTTTCAAAATTTCCTGACCGAACAGCTGACTTCAGCAGATAATGTGGCGTCGGTGAAAACCAGTCTGGTGATCCGCTGCGCCAAGGATGAACCGGGCCTGCCGTTCGATGTGCTAGAGGCGCGGTTGGCGCGCAACGCCTGAATCGGTTGAAAATTGCTGCGTGAAACGCGGGGCCTGAAATGTTTAGGCGGCCCCGTGATGGTGCAGAGGACACCAGGGCCGCCTTAACTGAGCATGTTCCAGCGCCCGACCATTTGGCCGAACCGGAGCGATAACGGGGGAGCCGCAAGGTCTTACCGCGCCCGTCACCACCTGTTTTCACAGAGGGACATCTGTAGGCCAAAGATGGCTGAAACGCGGCGTGCTGTCAAAATTAATTCAAAATTGGCGCGGCTTGCGCAGCGATCTTGGGGTGACGCCAAGATTGTGCATGGCTTCGCCAGAATGGGCCAGACAAAGGTTCGGAAAATGCAAAAGGCCGGGGCGATGCCCGGCCCATGCGCGGCGAATCGGTGCGGGTTAACCGGCGGTCCAGATTAGCGGCCGGTCCAGATTAACGGGCAGCTTGCGCGCGCTGCTTGGCGGGGGCTGCCTCTGCCTTCATCGCTTCGGGGCGGCGGCGCTGACCGCGTGCCCAAGGCAGCACAACCTGCGTGTCAGCACTGGCGGCGATTGCGGATTTCAGCCAACGGCGGTCTTTTTTCATGGTCTGCTCTTTCTGCGGTTTGCTGTCGCTTCATTACAGCCAATTTGCCTATGCAATGCGGCGGTGTTTTGACCATTGCATCGAATTCTTCACAAATCAGTGGCGCGCAGCGGAACGGCGTTCTGTGTGGGCGCTGCTGGACTAACCCGCTGAAATACTGCAGTTTTTGTGATTTTTGGAAACAGTTCTGCGATGAGTGTCGTGATTGTTGCAAGAATTGCGGCAAGTTTCGGGCGTGCCGCGCCCGGTTGTTGCCGGAATTACAGCCGGATCACCGAAACCAAGCGGCCATAATCGGCCTCGCGGGCATGGGTGGTGCGGCGATAGGAAAAGAATCGCGACGCATCGGAATAGGTGCAATCTTGCGTCCATTCGGCATGGCCCACCCCCGCCTCGCGCAAGCGCCACAGCCCATAGGCCGGAAGGTTGAACAACATCCGATCGCCGGTGCCATTGGCAAAGAAGCGGCGGGTTTCGACATCGTCATCGGTGAAGGCTTCGAAAAACTCTGGCCCCACTTCATAGGCGCGCTGCGAAATGCAGGGGCCGATCACGGCGGCGGTATTGCCACGGCTGGCACCCAAAGCCTCCATTGCGGTTAGGGTGGCTTCCAGCACGCCATCCTTGGCACCGCGCCATCCCGCATGTGCCGCGCCGATCACACCTGCCTTGGCATCTGCAAACAGCACCGGCTGACAATCGGCGGTCAAGATCGCCAAGGCAACGCCGGGCGTGGCGGTGACCATCGCATCGGCTTCGGGGCGAATTTTCAGCGGACCGCTGACCGGAACCGCAATGGCCGAATGCACCTGATGCACGGTGACAAGGTGATCGAGCGGCACCTGCATCGCCTCGGCCACCCGGGTGCGGTTGATTGCGACGGCTTCGGCCTGATCGGTCGAGCCGGTGCCGCAGTTCAGCCCGGCAAAAATGCCGGAGGAGGCGCCGCCCTTGCGGGTGAAGAATCCGTGGTGGGGGGCAATCGCATCAGAGGTGATGATTTCCAGCATCAGGCAAATCCGGGCGGCAAGGGGGCTGAAGAAGGGAATACGGCAATGGCTTTGAACAACTGTCCCATTTCTTCGGGCGCGGTCAAGCGGCGCGTGGCGGCAAGGTGCTGGGTCAGTTGTGCGCCGCTTAGCCGTGCGGCCAGTTGCGCCGACCGCTGCGGCAGGCCAAGCGCGGTCAGCAGCGCGCCTTGGGTGGTGTAGGCGTGGCGTGGCACGGCGGCGGCCAGCGCGGCAAAGTCGACATGCGCGGTCAGGTCGGCTTCGCCGGGGGCTTGCAGCGGATCGGTGAAGGCATGGGCCTTCAGCGCCTGAAACGTGTCGCCGCGCGAGATCCAGTCGCCATAATCCAAGATCAGCGCCAGCCCTTGATACGCTTCGATGCGCTGCGCGATGGCGTGCAAGATTGCCGCGGCGGCGGGGCAGATTTCAACGATGTCGCCGGTGGCGGTGTCGGCAAGCCGATGTTCCAGCAGCGCCAGCGGTGCAGGGGCGGCGCGGCCAAGGCTAAGGGCGCCATCGGTCAGGCCAACCATGGTTTCAGACCAGCCATCGCCCGCGCGGGTAAATTGGCGGATGGGCAGGGCATCGAAGAATTCATTGGCCAGCAGAAACAGCGGCGCTTGCGGCAGGTCTTCGGCGCGGTCCAGCCACGTTACCGGATGATCGCCCAAGGTGGCGCGCTGCCGGGCGCGCAAGGTGGCCGAGGTTTCGACCAGATGCACGCGGGCAGCGGCATGAAACCCCGGCACGCGGGCGGTGGCGCGCAGCACA
>JAHEDL010000108.1 GCA_024641255.1 Pseudorhodobacter sp. | reverse complement strand
GCTTCAGGGGATCTGAGGCCGCCAACGGGCTGGCGATGATCAGCCCAACCGCGATTTATGCCTTGTTGCTGCTGGCGGCACCTTTGGCGATGATTTTTGCCTATAGCTTCATGACCGATGGTTATTTGCAAATCATCCCGCGTTTTCAGCTGTGTAACTATTTTGGCCCCTGCCATTCCTACAAGCTGGTCGATGGCGTGATGACCGAGGCGCAGACCTATAACGGCGTCTGGAGCGACCCGTTGGCCAAGGCGCTGATGCTGCGGTCGTTGATCATTTCGCTGGTGGTGACGGCAACCACTGTGTTGCTGGCGTTTCCGGTGGCGTATTTTGTCAGCTTTCACGTCAGCCCGTCGAAAAAATCGCTGTGGCTGTTTTTGATCACCATCCCGTTTTGGACATCGTATCTGATCCGGGTGTTCTTGTGGAAGGTGATCCTGGGCACTGGCGGGGTGATCAACACCGGGCTGATGGAGCTGGGGATCATTCACGAGCCGATTTCGTGGCTGCTGTATAACGCCAATTCGGTGGTGATCACGCTGGCACATGCCTATGCGCCGTTTGCGATTTTGCCGATCTTTGTGGCGCTGGAAAAGATTGATCGGTCGCTGTTAGAAGCGGGGCGGGATTTGGGCGAAAGCCCGTTCATGACCTTTGTGCGGGTGACCTTGCCGCTGGCAATGCCGGGGGTGATTTCTTCGGTGCTGATCGTGTTTATCCCGACCATTGGCGACTATGTGACGCCGCTTTTGGTCGGCGGGCCAGAGGGGCGGATGGTCGCGAACCTGATCGAACTTAGCTACAAAAAGCTGGACAACTACCCGCTGGGATCGGCGATTGCGATTTCGTCAATGGGGATCGTGGTGGCGGTCAGCCTGTTGTTCTTGTTCTTGAACCGGCGCTTCTTGAAGGGGAACAAGGCATGAAGGGCGGTTGGTTTCGCGTTTATACTTTGGCTTATCTGGTGTTCTTGTATGCACCGATCGCGCTTTTGCCGATCTTTGCGTTCAACAATGCCACCACGGTTGCCTTCCCGCTGGAAGGCTTTACCGCGAAATGGTTCGCCAAGCTTTGGGAAGAGCCCGAACTGCACCGGGCGCTGCGTAATTCCCTTATCATCGCCTGTTCGTCGTCGGTGCTGGCCACGACTTTGGGGATTTTCGCGTCGCGCGCGTCAACCCGCTATCGCTTTCCGGGCAAGGCCGGGCTGATGGGCATGATCATGCTGCCGCTGGTGCTGCCGGAAATCATTCTGGCGGTGGCGCTGTTGGCGGTGATGTTGGGCATTGGCATGCCGCTGTCGCTGTTTACGGTGATCTTGGGCCATGTGCTGGTGTGCACGCCGTTTTCGATCGCCATTCTATCGGCAGCGTTTCAAAGCCTTGATCAATCGCTGGAGGAAGCCGCCTATGACTTGGGCGAGACGCCGATTTCAGCGTTTCGGCTGATCATTCTGCCTTTGGTGATGCCGGGGATCATTTCCAGCCTGCTGATCACCTTCACCATCAGCCTTGATGAATTCATCATGGCGTTCTTTCTGGCGGGCAATGAAAACACCCTGCCGGTTTACATCTTTGGCCAGTTCCGCTTTCCGCAGAACGTGCCGGTCATTCTGGCGCTGGGGACGATTTTGGTCTGTCTGTCCATCGCGCTTCTTGCAACCGCTGAATATTTCCGCCGCCGTGGCATCGCCAAAACCGGTGGTAAGGATACTGGAGGCTTCCTGTGACGTTCTCTGCCGAAAAATCGAACATGATCGAGTTCAAGGACGTCCATAAATATTATGGCGATTACCACGCGCTGCGCGGCATCACGGCGACGATCAAGGCGGGCGAGTTTTTCTCGCTTCTGGGGCCGTCGGGCTGTGGCAAGACCACGCTGTTGCGCACGATTGCAGGGTTTGAGGGGATTTCCTCGGGTGCTGTGATGATTGACGGCAAGAATATGGAAGGCGTGCCTGCCAACCAGCGACCGACCAATATGGTGTTTCAATCCTACGCGATTTTTCCGCATTTGACAGTGGAGCAGAACGTGGGCTTTGGCCTGCGCAAAGACCCGCGCAGCAAGGCGGAAAAGGCGGCGGCGGTGGCCGAGGCGCTAGAGATGGTCGGGCTGAAGGGCTATGGCGCGCGGGCGGCGCATGCGCTTTCGGGCGGGCAGCGGCAGCGGGTGGCTTTGGCGCGGGCGCTGATCTTGAAGCCGAAGGTGCTGCTGTTGGACGAGCCGCTTTCGGCGCTGGACAAGAAGATGCGCGAGCAGATGCAGGTCGAGTTGATCAAGCTGCAGCGGCAGGTTGGCATCACCTTTATTCTGGTGACGCATGATCAGGAAGAAGCGCTGGTGATGTCGGACCGGATTGCGGTGATGTTTGATGGCCAGATCGCGCAATTGGCCGACCCCGAAACGCTGTACAGGCGTCCGAATTCGAAACAAGTGGCTGATTTCATTGGCACAATGAACTTCCTTCCGGCGCAGATCTTGGCAGAGGCAGAGGGCCGCGTTGAGGTGGAAGCACAGGGCTTTGGCCGCATTTCGCTGACGGCGGATCAGGTTTCGGTGGCACCGGCGGGGGCAAACCCAGCGATTGGCTTCCGGCCCGAGACGCTGACCATCCTGTTTGACGGCCAGCAACCGCAGGACCGCGAGAGCATGGCGACGGTAGAGGAAGTGGTTTATTACGGCGATATGACCTATTATGACATCAAGCTGGACGGCACGACGGCGCCGATGCGGCTGTCGATGCGCAACGTGTTTGGCCGCCCGGTTCTGGACATTGGCACGCGGGCGCGGGTGGCGTGGTCGCCCGGGGCGCTGGTGTTGTTCCGCTAGGCGGGATCTGATGGCGCGGCTGCGCCGCAAGCCTTCTTGAGCGCTTGCGCGCGGCGTGCCTCCGGCGGGGATATTTTGGCCAGGGTGAAATCAGGCGTCTGGTGGCAGCAAGCCAAGGCCGCGCAGATAGATGCCGATACCGGTTTCCAGCAGGTCTTCGGGCGGGAACGGGCTTTTGGCGCCCGGCGCGCCGCGCATGTAAAGTTCAACCACGCCATGGCTTAGCGCCCAGATATGCGCCGAAAACATTGTCGCAGGTGGGCGTTTATTGGCGGGCAGATGTTGTGACAGCTGTTCTGCGGCCTGTTCCAGCACGGCGCGGGCTTTTTGCGCCACTTCGGCAAGGCCGGGGTGGGCTTGCAGGTTAAGGCCGCTTTCAAACATCGCCATGTAGTGGCCGGGGTATTTGCGGGCGAAGGCCAGATAGGCGCGACCGGTGGCTTCGAAGGCGGCAAGGGCGGTGGGCTTGCCGGCGTTATAGGCAAACTCCATCAGGGCGGCGAAAATATCGTAGCCTTGTCGTGCGACTTCGGCGATCAGATCATCGCGGCCAGCGAAATGGCGGTAGACGGCGGCGGGGGTGACGTCGGCGGCTTTCGCGGCTTCGGACAGGGTAAAGCCGGTCGGGCCCTGTTCGGCGATCAGCCGCAGGGCGGCGTCAACCAAGGCTTGCCGCAAGTTGCCATGATGGTAGCCGCGTTTCACCCTTTGGGCCTTTTCTTTGGGCCGCCGCAGATGCGGTCGTCTATCTTGCCGATGACAGTTTCATCTTTGCCTTTGTAGTCAATGGCCTGCAGGATGTTTTGAATGACGCAAAGCCGGGTGCGCAATTTGTCATCTGACAAAATTACCGTCCAGGGCGCGTATTTGAAATGGCTTTGATCCAGCGTTTCTTCGATGGCGGAGGAATACTCGTTCCACTTTGACAAGCCGTCGATGTCGATCTGCGACAGCTTCCATTGTTTCAGCGGGTCTTGTTCGCGGTCAAGAAAGCGTTTGAGCTGTTCGGCTTGACCGACCTCTAGCCAAAGCTTGATCAAGATGATGCCTTCATCGACGATCATGCGTTCAAATTCAGACAGTTGCCGGAAGAACTTCGCGCGCTGGTCGGGTGTGCAGAAGCCGAAAACATGTTCAACGATGCCACGGTTATACCAAGAGCGGTCGAACAAGGCGATTTCGCCAGCGGCGGGCAGCCAATTGACGTAGCGTTGGAAATACCATTCGGCGGCTTCGCGTTCGGTGGGTTTTGACAGGGCCACGATCGAGGCGACGCGCGGGTTCATGTTGGTGTGCAGGGCGGCGATGGCGCCGCCTTTGCCTGCCGCATCACGGCCTTCGAACACCACCACCAGCCGTTTTCCGGTGGCTTTCACATCTGCCTGCATCCGCGCGATCTGGATTTGCAAAGGCGCCATCTGCGCCTCGTAATCCTTTTTCTTCATTTCGGCGCGGTAGGGGTAGTCTTGCCACAGGATTTCGTCTTTTCCTGCTTTTTCAATGGCTTTGCGCACGTCTTTCGGCGCGGTTTCTTTGAAATACTGGCTGATCGCGCCGTTAAAAGGCAGGTCCATCTACGCCTCCTGAAAGGTTACGCGGCAAGTATGGAGCCTGCCTAAGCCTATAGCAACACGAGCGTTAGCGCCCGATCTGCGCCAGATCATAGGGCGTGCCTTGGTAGATCTCGTTTATCCAGTTACCATAAAGCAGATGCGCGTGGCTGCGCCAGCGGTTCAACGGCGGCAGTGCGGGATTGTCGTTGGGATAGTAGTTCATCGGCACGTTGATTGGCGTGCCATTGGCAACGTCGCGGTCGTATTCTTGTTTCAGCGTGTCGCTGTCATATTCAAAGTGGTTGAAGATATAAAGCGCGCGGTGCGACGGATCTTCGACCAGACAGGGGCCAACCTCTTCGCTGCCGAGCAGGGTATGCAGGGCGGGAATGGCATTGATTTCGGCCTGTTTCATTTCGGTCCAGCGGCTGACCGGAATCACGAAGTCATCAGAAAAGCCACGCAGATAGGGCGAGGTGGGTGACAGGTTTTGGTGCCGGAAACAGCCAAAAGCCTTGTGATCCAGCATGTGCTTTTTGACGCCGTGGAAATAGTTGATCATCGCCATGCCACCCCAGCAGACGCCGAAGGTGGAAAACACGTTGGTCTGCGTCCATTCCATCACTTCGCAGAGTTCGTCCCAATAGGTGACCTCTTCGAAGGGCAGATGTTCAATCGGGGCGCCGGTGATGATCAGGCCATCAAACTTTTCGTCCTTCACCTCTTGGAACGGACGATAGAAGGTTTCCATATGTTCGGCGGCGGTGTTTTTGGTTTGGTGTTCCGACATGCGGATCAACTGAAAGTCAATCTGCAATGGCGTCGCGCCAATCAGACGAGCAAACTGATTTTCCGTCTGGATTTTCTTTGGCATCAGGTTCAGCAAGGCAATCCGCAGCGGGCGGATTTCCTGGCTTTGCGCCCGCTCTGGCGACATCACCATGACGCCTTCGTTCCGCAGAACGTCAAAGGCGGGCAGGGTGGCTGGCAGAGTGATGGGCATGGTTTTCTCCTGAGAAACCGATGAGTTAATGGGCGGTCGTTATATCTTCAAGGCCGGCTATCAATGGCGGTGGCAATCAGATCATCAAAATCGGCGGCGGTTTTCACCTTTGCCACCTGTTCGGCGGTGACGGTCACCCCCCAGCGCGCCATCGCGGCGTAGCGCGGCTGACGGTGATCCAACAGGCGTGAATAGCCAAAGCGCAAGAAGGCGTCAGGGTCGACCTGATCGGCGGGTTTGCCTTCTTGTGCCAGATATTCGGCCCAAAGCTGCAACAGGAAGTCGGGGCGATAATACATCGGTTTCGGGGCGCGATCAAAGCGTCGAGCCAGTTCGGCCTTATGCGCGTCAGAGCCTTTGATCCAGACCAGAAGCAGGCTTTGCGACAGGGCCGTCATCACCGGATCGCTGGCGTCTTCGGCGTTGACAACCTCGCAGATTGACCCCGACGTATCGCAGATGAAGTTCTGATAGCCGTAGATTTCTTCGGCACGGTCAATAAAGCGCGGGGTGTCCAGCATCGCCGAAATTTCGGCGGTGGCGTGTTGCGCCTGACGGCGTTGGTATTCACCAAACGGCACACCGCCCTTTGCGGCATCGCCGGGCTTGCCCAGATAGGTCGACAGTGGCGCAAGGTTATCAAAGGTGATGTTCGAGGCGATATAGACCGAATCCGACAGCAAGAGTTCGCGTAGCAGCGGCACCTTCATTGCTTCGCGTTTGAAGTTGTCGGCGATGTATTCGTTCATGTAACGGGTGCCGATGCGGTAATCGACCGAGTAGTGAAACCAGCCGCCGGCGCCGGCCTGACCAGAACCGCGCAGCATGTTCGACAGATAGGTCTTGCCCAAACCTGACATGCCAAACAGCAGCACCCGCTTTTTCGCGGCGGCGCGGAAGTCTTGTCCGGTGGCATAGATCATCGCGAACTCCATTGGCGTGACGAAGGCTTGTTACAGGGGGCGGGCGCAAGGCGAAAGGGGCAATGAAAAAGGCCCCGCGCGGGGCGGGGCCTTTTGGGTCGAATTGGGCGATCAGAACGTGAAGGCGACGTTGACGCCGACGCCGACGGCCGAGTTGCCGGTGAACTGCGTGCCCGAGGCATCGAAGGTATCGCCAAGTTTGGCATATTCGATACCGCCGGTGATCTTGACCTTGTCTTTCGTCCAGGACGCGCCAATGCCAAAGCTGTTCATGCCATCGGTGGGGGCAAGCCGCGAGGCAACTTTGCCATCGGGGGCTTCGTAGCCGACACGGGCGAAGACCGACAGGTTTTCGTTGATGCGACGCCCGACGCCCAGTTCATAGGTGATCACGTCATTCGAAAAGCCGGTGACCTCGTTGTGCAAAGTGCCTTCATAGTAGCTGGGGGCGACGTGCCATTGCGACCATTCGGTCCAGCGCAC
>JAHEDL010000101.1 GCA_024641255.1 Pseudorhodobacter sp. | reverse complement strand
ACGGTATCCGGCAACCGGGCCGATTACGCGGCGCATCAACATCCCCATCGCCCAAAGCCGCAAGCGATAGGGCAGCGCTAGCGCCATGCCGATCAGGCCGCGTGCGACCAGATTTTGCGCAAAGGCCGCAGGTTGGAACTTGGGCTTGGTCATTTCAATGCTTGGTTGTTTCACGGTGCCAAACATAAAGCCCCGAGCCTGCGATCACAAGCGCGCCCAGCAGCGTCCAGCGGTCTGGGTATTCGCCGTAAAGCGTGATGCCCCACAGCGTGGCAAACACAATGCCAAGGTAGGAAAACGGCGCAATGGCCGAGGCTTCGGCCATGGAAAAGGCGCGGATGATGCAAAGCTGGCCCAGCGTGCCAAGTGCGCCTAAGGCGATGAATTTTGGCAGATCGACCAAGGCGATGGGTTGCCAGAACCATGGCAGGATCAGGCTGGTGATCACCGCGCCGAACAGGGCGGCGTGCAGCATGGCGGTGGCGGGGCCTTCGCGCTGCCCGACCAGCCGCGTCAACAGCGCGTTTCCGGCGTAGGAGACCGCGCAGCCCAGCGGCAACAGTGCGGCCGGAGTGAATACACCTGCGCCGGGGCGGATGATGATCAGCGCGCCGATCATCGCTACGATCACACCGGCGATGCGGCGCGGGCCTAGTTTTTCGCCCAAGAACAGCGCGGCCCCCACGGTGATCATCAGCGGGTTGATGTCGGCCAGTGCTGTTGCCTCTGCCAGCCCGATGAACGGCAGGCTGACAAAGAAGAAGGCGTTTGCCCCCAATTGGCAGGACGACCGGGCAAGGTGGATCCACGGGTAGGGTGTGCGCAGGGTTGGGCCGATGCGGGATGGCCCCAGAAACAGCATGACCAGCACCGTCTGGCCAACAAAGCGCGCCCAGACCACCTGCGGCGTGGGGTAGCTTTGCACCAGACCCTTGGCCAAAGCATCCATTGTGGTGAACAGCACCATGCCCAACATCAGGGTCAGAATGCCCTTGCGGGTTGCGGCAGCGGTGGGAAGCGATTTGATCATGGGCGCAACCCTAGGGGGACGGGCCTGCCGCCACAAGGGTTGCTGCATTTTGGGCCGCTGCCTTTAGGGGGGCTGCGCGCAAGGGGGCGGTAACGCTAGTCTTCGTCCTGTATCAGCGCCAGTTCACCCGAGGTTTCCAGTTCGCGCACCGCGGTGATGATCGCATTCATCGCGTCTTCGGCGTCTTTGTCTTTCACCTTGCCGCGCGCCGCCATTTCTTCGCGCAGGCCCTGCGCCATGCGTTGCGACATGTTGGCCAGAATGAATTCGGCTGCCGCCAGATTTTCTTCGTTGCCGATAGATCCGGCCAGCGCGGTGATCAGGAAATTCTGATCGACCAACCGCACCACCTTGGGAATATCGCGGCCATGCAGGCGGTGCGGCAGATGCGGAAAGGTGAAGATGGCCTTGCGAACCTGCTGTGCAAAGCCTGCGTCAGCCTCATCGAGCCCCTTCAGCACATCGTCGCGGGTCAGCGCCGGAGAGACGTTCAAAATCGCGCCGACCCGTTCAACGGGGCCGGTGTCAAACGCCTTGGCGGGCTGACTTTCAAGCTGTGCGGCCAAAGACAGACCGATGCGGCGCACGGTGTCAGGTTCGACATTGCCGGTTTGCGACACGGCATAGGCGACGCGGCGCGCCCGGTCGCCGGGCAGTTTTCCCAGCAATTCCGCAGCCTTGGCGACAGGCAGCTTTGACAGCACCACGGCGGCGACTTCGATGCTTTCGTCTTCCAGCACCGGCGCCAAGGTTTCAATCGGCAGGGCCACCAGCCTTTCCCACGGGTCGGCTTGCAGCGACCCCGCAGCCATGCGGCGCAGGCGCGAGGTGGCGTTGGCCGAAATATGGCCATCCATCGCGGCAATCGCGGCTTCGATGCCGCCGGGAAACGACAGACCAACTGCCTCCAGTTCATTCGCAAATTCATCAATCACCGCTGCAAGCGTGCGCCGGTCAACCAGCCGCATCTGCGCCATTTGCTGGGTAAGATCGGTTTGCATGCTGTCGGGGAGTTTCGACAGCGGAATATTCGCGCCCTCTGCCAACAACAGCCGCACAATGATGGCGGCCTTTTCGCGCGGCGTTGGCGTTCGGCCCGACAGCGACACCATGCGCTGCGCCGGATTTATGCGTGCAAGCACGCTGGGTTCATTGGCCATACTGTCCCCCGAATCCTTCTGGTATCGGGGGGCAGTATGCGGGCTGTCAGGTTAACAGCCGATTACGCGCCGAAGACGCGGGCAAAGATCGTGTCGACATGTTTGGTGTGATAGCCAAGGTCGAACTTCTCTTCGATCTGCGCCGGGGTCAGGGCGGCGGTGACTTCTGCGTCGGCCAACAGTTCGGTTTTGAAATCAGCGCCTTTTTCCCAGACCTTCATCGCGTTGCGCTGCACCAGACGATAGCTGTCTTCGCGCGACACACCGGCTTGGGTCAGCGCCAGAAGCACGCGCTGCGACATAACCAAGCCTTTGAACTTGTTCATGTTCTTCAGGCAGTTTTCTGGGTAGACCACCAACTTTTCGACCAGACCGGCAAGGCGGTGCAGCGCGAAATCCAGCGTGATGGTGGTGTCAGGGCCGATGGCGCGTTCGACGCTGGAATGGCTGATATCGCGTTCATGCCACAGCGCCACGTTTTCCAACGCTGGCGTGACCGACATCCGCACCAGACGCGCAAGCCCGGTCAGGTTTTCCGACAGCACCGGGTTGCGCTTGTGCGGCATCGCCGAAGAGCCTTTTTGGCCCGGAGAGAAGAACTCTTCGGCCTCCAGCACCTCGGTGCGCTGCATGTGGCGGATTTCGATGGCGATGTTTTCGATGCTGGAGGCGATGACGCCCAGCGTGGCGAAATACATCGCGTGACGGTCGCGCGGGATGACTTGGGTGCTGATCGGTTCGGGCGACAGACCCAGCATCTTGCAGACATGCTCTTCCACCGATGGGTCGATGTTGGCGAAGGTGCCGACAGCGCCCGAAATCGCGCCGGTGGCGATTTCGTCGCGCGCGGCAACAAGGCGGGCGCGGCCGCGGTGCATTTCGGCGTAAAACCGTGCGAAGGTCAGACCCATCGTGGTGGGTTCGGCGTGGATGCCGTGGCTGCGACCGATGCGGACGGTGTTCTTGTGTTCAAACGCGCGGGTTTTCAGCGCGGCCAGAACACGGTCCATGCCGGCAAGCAGCAGATCGGTGGCGCGCACCAGTTGCACGTTCAGCGTGGTGTCCAGCACGTCAGACGAGGTCATGCCCTGATGCACGAAACGCGCGTCATCCGCGCCAATGTGTTCGGCCAAATGCGTCAGGAAGGCGATAACGTCATGCTTGGTGACGGCTTCGATTTCGTCAATGCGGGCGACATCAAATGTGACATCTTTTGCGCGCCAAACGGCTTCGGCATTGGCTTTGGGAATCACACCAAGTGCCGCTTGGGCGTCGCAGGCGTGGGCTTCGATTTCGAACCAGATGCGGAACTTGGTTTCGGGCGACCAAAGGGCGACCATTTCGGGGCGGGAATAACGCGGGATCATCAGAATGGCCTTTCAATGGCAGGGACAGGCGCGGTTGCCATAGACCGCGCCGACGATGCGCGCAAGCACGCAGCCCGCGCAAAGCGCCAAGGCGGCGCGCTACGGGCCAGCGTCGCAGCCTTCGGCGGGGATATTTGGGCCAAGATGAAGCCAAAAGCGGCGTAACTTCATCTTGGTCTAAATATCCCCCGCGGAGCGTCAGGGGGTGTCACCGATGCGGCGGTGTCAGGCTTGGCCTAGCAGGCGCGGGTCGAACGGGTATTTCGTCAGGTTCTCAAATCCGGTTTCGGTGATCAGCACCTGATCTTCCAGCTTGATCGAAAAGTCGCCGCCTTCGGGGGAAACCAAGGCTTCGACACAAAGCGTCATGCCGGGTTCAAGCGTGGTTTCGAAGGCGCCGTCGACCCAGGCGTCGGGGTAGGGCACGAAGGGCCATTCATCGCAAAGCCCGACGCCGTGCATTTTGCAGCTGTATTTTTGCTTCCAATACTGGCCGTCCAACTGGTGGCCGCCATGGGTCAGTTCGCGGATGCTGACGCCGGGTTTCAGCATCGCCATGTTGGTCTGGATATGGTCCATCGCGTGGCCCATCGCCGATATCATTGCGTTGGTCGGGCGCGCGTCGCCCACCCACCAGGTGCGCGAAATGTCGATGCAGATGCCATAGGCGCCGATCAGGTCGGTGTCGAAGGCGACGATTTCGTTATTTTGCACAAGCCGCGGGCCGCATTCTTGAAACCACGGATTGGTGCGCGGGCCAGAGGCCAGCAGGCGGGTTTCGATCCATTCGCCGCCGCGCCGGATGTTGCCCTTGTGCAGTTCGGACCAGATGTCGTCTTCGGACATGCCGCCCCGTGGCACACCAGCACGGGTGGCGGTTTCCATTTCGGCAATCGCGGCTTCGCAGGCGTGGTGGGCGCATTTCATCGCCAGAATTTCGTCGGGGCCTTTGATGGCGCGGGTGCGTTCGGTCAGCTCTTCGCCTTCCAGCACGTCGAACCCGGCGCGTTCCAAGGCGCGCAGGCCGTTGATCATGATCTTGTCGACGGCAAGGCGGCGGTTTGATCCGGCGTGGGCGGCCATGACTTCGACCACTTGGGCGGCAAAGGACGCGGCATCGTCGGCCACTTTATCGCCGCAGACGTTATAAAAGAACGACGCGCCAGAGCGCAGTTCCTTGACCAGCGGGTTGAAGGTGACAAGGAAGGGCGAGTTTTTATACTCCCACACCACCATATGGCCGTCGGCGCAGATCAGGCAGGCGCGGAACGGGTTGTGCGAGTTCCAAAGCTGCATGTTGGTGGTGTCGGTGGCGTAGCGGATGTTCAGGGGATCGAACATCAAGATGCCGCCGTAGTCGCGCGCGACCAGCGAGGCCACAAGGCGTTTCCAGCGAAATTCCCGCATCTTTTCAAGGTTAGGCAGTGCCAGACCAGCAGCTTCCCATTCGCGGAAGGCAAGCTGGGTTGGCCCGATTTCAACACGGTCATTGTCGTTGGGGGTGCCATCGCCAAGGGTGGCGCCTTTGCTTGGGTCTATCTTGCGGCGATCGGCGTAGTTGGTCATGGCGGGCTCTCCTGTCGGGTCAGACTGGCAGGCGTGGGCGGGGTGGCTTTGCTGGGCGCGACGGGCAATGTCGCTATTGGCTGGGTTTTCGCGGGCGGGCTGCGGTTTGATGCCGGAAAAGAGGGCGGGATGACGGTGATTTTGCACGAAAGACTGCCGCTGATGCCGTGGATGCGGCCGCAGACCGCGCGGCTGCCGGGGATACAGCCGGTGGTGGGCGATGCCTGGTTGGAGGTCGATGAAGCTTATGGTGCGCAGATGGCAGAGCGGGATCGGCTGATCCGCGATTGCCGCGATTTGGTGCATGCGTTGCCTGACACTGCGCGCCCGGCGGCGGCGGAATTATATTTGCGGGTGTTGGACAAGCTGCGCGGCACGGCGGGGTTTGAGGTGGGGCAGGATTCGGTGCGTCGGCCTGATGGCGTGGTGGTAGCGTTGGACGCAAGCCAGCCGCTTTTGACGCTGGGGCGGTTGGTGCAAGAAGATCTGTGCGTGATGCAAAAGCGGGGCGATGAACATGCGTTGACGGCGGCGATATTGTGTTTTCCGGCCAGTTGGACTTTGGCGGAAAAGCTGGGGCGGTCGATGGCGGCAATTCATCTGCCGGTGCAGATTTACACGCCAGATCTGGCCAAGCGGGTGCAGCGGTTGTTTGATGCCATTCGACCAGAGCAGCCGTTGTGGCGGATGAATTTTCACATTTACGAAGACGGTGCGCTGTTTCATCCGCGCCCTGAAAATTATCGCCACCCGGTGGCGCGACAGGGGGCGTTTATGCGGGCAGAGCGGCAGACCTTGCTACCGTTGCCGCAGACGGGCGCGGTGCTGTTTGGTATTCACACTTATCAGGTACTTCTGAAAAGCCTGCCAGCCGAGGCGGTGCAGGCTTTGGCCGATTTGGGCGTGATGCAGGCTTAGATTGCTGCGGCGGCGGTGCCGACCTGCTGGTGCGCGGGAAGGGTGTTTTGCAGAACGCGGCGCAGCAGGCCGGGTTTTGCGCGTGTGGTGCCACAGACGACCGCGCGAAGGTCGGCCGATTGCGCAGGTTCTTGTGGGGCAGCTGCGTGCAGTTTTTGGGCTTTTGCCATGGCGTGGGCAGATTTTGCGGGGCGCAAGCCAAACAGGGCTACTTTTGGCAGCGTCACGCCGTTTGCATCCAGCACGGCTTTGACGCGGGCGCGGCTGGCTTGCACGCGTGCATCGGTTTTGGTCAGGGTGGCCACGGCCGGCTTCATGCGGTCACGGGCGCGTTGCAGGCGGTCTGCGGTGGCCGGGGTGACCGGACGCGGCTGAATAGCTTTGCCATGAGCCAGTTTCGGGCCAATGCCCAGGCGGCCCGCGCGCGGAGCCGCGTCGAAGCCGCAGATGCTGTCGATATCGGCGACTGCAACGCGCAGAGCGGCTGCAACGGTTTCGGACGGGACATGGAAGCAGTGCTGGGCGTTCATCTTGTGTCTCCATTCCGGCTGGCCGACATTGGACCGTGCGCCGATGAAGACAAAATGCGCGCAAGGACGCGTGCGCTCAATCAAACCACGGTATATATTTTGCTTCTAAAGGCCGTAACTAATATACGTTAGATTGAAATTATACCTTTTAGTATAAGTTTAGCGCCGCGAAGTGCTGCACCAGCGGGTTTTGCAGCAGCAGACCACTAAAGCCGGTGGCGACCAGTGCGGCGGTTGTCAGGCGCAGGTT
>JAHEDL010000099.1 GCA_024641255.1 Pseudorhodobacter sp. | reverse complement strand
CCAAAGTGTCGTTCGACGCGGTCGAACTGGAAGGCATCGGCAAGATTTCCATCGACGACATCACCCTTGCCGCCGACATGGGCTATCGCATCAAATTGCTGGGCGTGGCGCAAATGACCGGTCGCGGTCTGGAACAGCGCATGACGCCCTGCCTTGTGCCTGCCGACAGCCCTTTGGGCCAGTTGCAAGGCGGCACCAACATGGTGGTGCTGGAAGGCGACAGCGTTGGTCAGATCGTGTTGCGTGGCCCCGGCGCGGGCATGGGCCCCACCGCAAGCGCGGTGATGGCTGACGTGGCCGACATCGCCCGCGGCTTGCGGCTTTCCACCTTTGGCCAGCCCGCAGCCTCGCTTGCAGCGCCAATCGCGGCAAAATCGTCGACTCCTGCCAGCTATTACTTGCGCATGACCCTGCTGGATAAACCCGGCGCCTTGGCAAAAATCGCCACCTGCCTGGGCGAAGCGGGCGTGTCGATTGACCAGATGCGCCAATATGGCCACCAAGGCACCAACGCGCCGGTGCTGATCGTCACCCACAAGGCCACCCGCGATGACATTGACCACGCGGTTTCGCGCTTTGCCGCCACCGGCGTGCTGGTCGGCGCGCCCGTAGCACTGCGCATCGAAGAGGTCTGAACACTCCCGCGCCGCACTCAACCGCGGCACGTGATTCGACCCACAAATCTGCCGCTTTCATGCAGCGCTTTTGCGTCACACGCGGCGCATTAGCGCCGTGCGAAAACCACAACCCGCCCGCGACTGTCTATCGCTTTGGGGATCGCTTTGCTGTTAGCGCCACCTCGCACACAAATCCGCCAATGTTAGCGCCACCATCCTTGCCGCCCCCCTGCCGCGCGGCTAAGCCAAGCCAAACCCTTGCCACGAGGATCAAATGGCTGACGCACTCGAATTTCAAGACCGTATGCTTTCTTTGGGCCTTGCCCGTGTGTCCGAAGCCGCCGCACTGGCCTCTGCCAAGCTGATCGGGCGCGGCGACGAAAAAGCCGCCGACCAAGCCGCCGTCAACGCCATGCGCGATCAGTTGAATTTGCTGGATATTTCCGGCGTCGTGGTGATCGGCGAAGGCGAACGTGACGAAGCCCCGATGCTTTACATCGGCGAAGAGGTCGGCACCGGCAAAGGCCCCGCCGTTGATATTGCGCTTGACCCGCTGGAAGGCACCACGCTGACGGCAAAAGACATGCCAAACGCGCTGACCGTCATCGCCATGGCCCCGCGCGGCACGCTGCTGCACGCCCCCGACGTGTATATGGAAAAGCTGGCAATCGGGCCGGGCTATGCCCCCGATACCGTCACGCTCGATATGCCGCCCGCCACCCGCGTTCGCGCCCTTGCCCGCGCAAAGGGCGTGGCAGCTGATGAAATCACCGTCTGCATCCTTGAACGCCCCCGCCACGAAAAGCTGATCGCCGAGGTGCGTTCAACCGGCGCCGCGATCCGCCTGATCACCGATGGTGACGTGGCTGGCGTGATCCACTGCGCCGAAAGCGAAGTGACCGGGATCGATATGTATATGGGCTCTGGTGGCGCACCCGAAGGCGTGCTGGCCGCATCGGCGCTGAAATGCATGGGCGGCCAGATCTATGGCCAGCTGATTTTCCGCAACGACGATGAAAAGGCCCGTGCCTTGAAAGCTGGCATCACCGATCTGAACCGCATCTACACCCGTGACGAAATGGTCACCGCCGATGTGATTTTCGCCGCCACCGGCGTCACCCAAGGATCAATCCTGTCAGGCATCAAGATCGAACCGGGTTGGGTCACCACTGAAACCATCCTGATGCGGTCAAAAACCGGTTCTGTGCGTCGCATGACCTACAAAAGCCCGCTGAAATAAGGCTTTTGCGCCCAGCATAGTGCGGCAAGCGCCAAAGGGGCTTGCCGCGCCTTGCCCTGTCAGGCACATCAAGGCGATGACCCAACGCGCCTTTCTTTCCGTCGAAACCTCGCTGACTGGCCGCCGCTGGCTTGGCCCCAATGCCGAAGCCGAACGTCTGGCCGAAGCTATGGCCCAAATCACCCGCCTGCCATTGGCGCTTTGTGCCACCTTGGTCACGCGCGGCGTGGCCCCGCAGGATGCCGCCGCGTTCCTTGCACCGCAATTGCGCGATCTTCTGCCCGATCCGTTGCGGATGAAAGACACCGGCCGCGCCGCTGCCCGCTTCTTGCATGCGGTCAAAACCCGCCAGCGCATCGCGATCTTTGCCGATTATGACGTTGATGGCGGCTCGTCGGCGGCGCTGCTGATCATCTGGCTGCGCGCAATGGGGCTGCAGGCCACGCTTTATATTCCCGACCGTATCGACGAAGGCTATGGCCCTAACGTGCCCGCAATGGCCGAACTGGGCGCGACGCATGATCTGATTCTGTGCGTCGATTGCGGCACGCTGAGCCATGACCCGATCGCCGCCGCGAAATGCGATGTTGTGGTGTTGGATCACCACCTTGGCGGCGAAACCCTGCCGCCAGCCTATGCCGTGGTGAACCCAAATCGTCAGGACGAAGACGGCGATCTGGGTCATCTTTGCGCCGCTTCGGTGGTGTTCTTGATGCTGGTCGAAGCCAATCGACAATTGCGCGGCGACGGTGTGCAAGGCCCTGATCTGATGGCGCTGCTGGATCTGGTGGCACTGGCAACCGTAGCCGACGTGGCACCGCTGATCGGCGTAAACCGCGCGCTGGTGCGACAGGGCCTAAAGGTCATGGCCCGCCGCGACCGCCCCGGCCTGCGCGCGCTTGCCGATGTGGCCCGGATGGATCAGGCCCCCACCGCCTATGCGCTTGGCTTTCTGCTGGGGCCGCGCGTCAATGCCGGTGGCCGCATCGGCCAAGCCGATCTTGGCGCACGGCTGCTGTCCACCGACAATCCGACCGAAGCCACCGCGCTTGCCCAACGGCTTGACCTGCTGAACACCGAACGTCGCGACATCGAAGCTCGCGTTCGCGAAGAAGCCTTGGCCCAAGCCGACGCGCGCGGCATCGACGGCCCGCTGGTGTGGGCCGCAGGCGATGGCTGGCACCCCGGCGTGGTCGGCATCGTCGCCGCCCGTCTGAAAGAGGCCACGCACCGCCCCGCCGTGGTGATCGGATTTGATGGCAACGAAGGCAAAGGCTCTGCCCGGTCGGTTTCCGGCGTTGATTTGGGCGCCGCGATCCACCGCATTGCCGCCGAAGGTCTGCTGATCAAGGGCGGCGGCCATAAAATGGCGGCAGGCCTGACGGTTGCGCGCGACAAACTCGAAGCGGCGATGGCCCGCCTTGCGGAACTTCTGGCCAAACAGGGCGCGGGCGCAGGTGGCAAGGAAGATCTGCGCATCGACAGCCTGCTTGCGCCAACCGCCGCCACCGCCGATTTCGTCGAACAGATCGAAGCCGCCGGTCCCTTCGGCGCTTCCGCGCCTGCACCGCGCTTTGCTTTCGCTGATATGGCCGTCACCACCCGCCGCGTCGGCGAGTCGCATCTGAAAATCAGTTTCGGCGACGGCATGGGCGCGCGCATTGAAGGCATCGCTTTTGGCGCCTTTGACACCGCCCTTGGCCCCGCGCTTGAAAACGCCGGGCACCAGCGCTTTCACCTTGCCGGTCGGCTTGAACTCAACACCTGGGGCGGCCGCACGAAAGCGCAATTTCGTTTGGAAGATGCGGCAAAAGCGTGATTTTCCCTCTTGCGAGTCACGGCGTGTAACATTAGACAGCGCCTCACTGACTGTGGCCCGTTCGTCTATCGGTTAGGACACCTGGTTTTCAACCAGGTAAGAGGGGTTCGACTCCCCTACGGGCTGCCACTTCCAAAAATAGTTAAAATAAACCAACCGCTTAGGCGGTTTCTTTATTTTCGCAAACCCCCACCATCGCATCGACGCACCGCAGCTTTCGCCCAGCGCGAAAGGCAAAACAAAAGCCCACCGCTGCACGCGATGGGCTTTGCTGTTTTCCGCGCAACCCGCCTTCGGGCCGCGTCATCAATCGCGCGACAGCACCACCAGCCGATCTTCTGGACCATAAGCGCGCGCCTCGGATTTTGTCGGGTTCACGCATACGGTGCCATCGGCCAAGGCATAGCCAATCGCCACATAGCCAACCAAACGGGCCGAATGCGTCATGGTGTAAAAATCCACCGTCCGGCCCAGTTCGATGAAATCGCTGGCCGGTTTCATATGAATTTCAGAGCCGTCAGCATCCAGCAACTGTTCAAAAATCGCGGCAATATGCGGGTTTTCCGACGCCTGCGCCAACATCAAGCTGACCAGCTTGTTGCTGACCACAAAGTCATCGGCCCGCGTCACTTCCGCCAGCTTGCGGTTGCGCACATCGATCATCTCGCTGACCACGTTGATCTCTAGCCCCTGCGCATCGGCAATGCGGCGCAGATGCAGCAGCGTGACCAACGTGTGGGTGTCAGCCGTCTGCGCGGGCAGATCATCACTGCACCCCAAGACCAGAACGTGATCATAGGCCCCGACATCCAGCGCCTCCAACGCCGAAACCTGCGTGGTTTCGCAATGCTTTACCGTGATCGCCAAATTGCCGCCGCCCAGCGCATCGCGCGCAGCATCGCCAAGCGTTTCAATGTCGGCGGCGATGGTCAATTCCGACCCCGGCGCAACATGCGTCGCCAGATCGCGCACCACCATCGGCCCACGCCGGTTCCAGCCTAACATCAGCGTCCGCTCTGGCCCCTGCACCCGCTCGACCGGCGTCGCAATGCCATCCGTCGCTGCCAGCTTCGCGACAGGCAGCGCACGAATGGTCGAATCGTCTTCGGCGATCAAAATCGCTTGATCACCCGCGCCGATCACCCGATCCATCGGCGGATGAATATGCACCCGCCCCGCCGCATCACAAAGCCCGATCGGCACACAAGCCTCATAGGCCAGCAGCGCCTGACCAAAGGTCTGCCCCGTCAACGCCGGTTGCGGGCTGACGTAAATCTCGCTGCCGTCGAAATCCAGCAACTCGCTATAAACCGCGCTCAGGCCGGTTTCGCGGCTGGAATGTACCATGATCCGCGAAATCAAATCATCGGCCAACACCAACTGCGCCTCCCGTCGGCCCACCGCCTGCGCAATATCGGCGTTCTTGCCATCGCGAATTTCCGCCGCAATCCGATAAGGCTCGGCGCGTCGGTCAGGGTCATTCACCAGCGCCACGATGCTTTTGATCACCTGCGCATCGGGGTTGTCACTGTCAGGCGACAGAATAATCACCGACCGGCAGGTTTGCGGCGTTACAATCTGCAAATCCTGCAAATCATTCGGGTCGCCAGAGCGGCAGATCACCTTCGTCCGCCCCATCGGCGGCGCTTTCGCGGCGATCTCATCCTCCATTTCAACCTTGTCTTTGTCGGCCATGATCACCACGCGCGGCCGCTTGACACTTTCATTAGCAATCGCCAATTCGCCCAAAATATCGAACACAGAAGGCGACCAATTCAAAATGATTGTGTGATCCTGTTCGATCACGCGCGACCGGCCTTTGCGCAACTCATCCAGCTTGGATTCAATCCCGGAACTCAACACCCCGATCAGCGTCGAAAACACGAAAATCCCGGCGACCGTCACCACCAGCATCACCAGACGGAAGCTCCAACCGATATCGCCGCCAATGGTGCCCGCGTCCAGCGTCCGCATTGCGGCTTCCCAGATCGCCTCAATATAACCAAGGTTTTCCGCACCTTCCGGCGCAATCCCGGTGCCAACCAGCACAACCGCCGCCAGCACAATCACCACCACCGAAATCAGCGCCAGCCACCCCACCAAGGCAACGGCACCCGCCGCCATCGACTTATCAAATTCGTACCGAAGTCGCTCTTTCAACCCAGCGGCTTTACGCATCTTTACCCACCCCGAAATTCACCCAGCGGTTCCCTTGGAATTATCGATTCGGAACCGCTTTGACCTGTTCTGAACAAACCGCCACGCAGGTGCAACCGCGCGCGGCGGCCACCATGGCAAGTTTGGCAAATATCAGGGGAAAATCTGGGTTAACGCGGCATGTCGCCAATCGCGCGCGCAAACAACCGCGCCAGTCGCGCTTCGCCAAGGCGATAGGAGTCCAGTGTTTTTGCGGTTTTCTTAAGGCCAACCAACGCCGTCAAAATGGTTTCGGCCACCTCGGCGGGCTTTCCAATTCCGTCGGGCAAACCGCGCCGCGCCAACCAATCGGCCAGCACCGCCACCAGACGCCCTTCGGCCATAGCCACCACATCGCCCGAAATCGCAAACCCCGCATCCAGCAGTTCCGAACCATGCGGGGTGGTCAGCACGGCTTCCATGAACTTGCCGTCCTTGGCCACAAACGCCGCCATCAGCGCCGCCTCTGCGCCTTGCGACGCATCCGCCAAAGCCCGCGCCATATCGCGCAGCACCTCTTCAAAATACCGCGCCGCCAAAGACCGAAAAACGTCTTCCTTGTTGCGCCAATGCAAGTAAAGCGCCGAGCGTGAAATCCCCGCCCCCTTGGCAATATCGTCCATCGACGTGCGGCGATAGCCATAGGTCGAAAACGCAGCAAAAGCCGCGTTCAGGATCAGGTCTTGCTTGTCTGGCTGCGGCACTATCTCGCTCATGCAGATATTCTGACAAAATCGCCAAATAATGTCAATTGACACACTGACACTTATCGCCCATTTTGTCATAAACACGGAGGTCGCCATGCCCATCCCCCTTATCGTAAACGGCCAAAACCAATCACTGGATCTGCCGCCCGACATGCCGCTGCTTTGGGCGCTGCGCGAAGGGTTGAACCTGACCGGAACGAAATTCGGCTGTGGCATCGCCTCGTGCGGCGCCTGCACGGTGCAGGTCGACGGG
>JAHEDL010000093.1 GCA_024641255.1 Pseudorhodobacter sp. | reverse complement strand
GGCCGGAATGAAGGCCGGGCTTTGTTTAACGTCGTCGTAGTAATTCGGCTGGATGATGTTGATCATGATCAGCGCGCCAATCGGGAAGGCCGAAAGAAACATCCCCGACCATTTCGCTTCTGCCGTGATCGCCTTGACGCGGCGAAACAGCTTGAACCGCGCGCGGATCACCTTGGCCAAACCTTCAAGAATTTCCGCAAGGTTGCCGCCCGATGTTTGCTGGATCGACACCGCAACCGCCAAAAACCGCAAATCCTGGCTGTCCATCCGTTCGGCAAACGCCTTCAGGCTTTCGGCCACATCGCGGCCATAGGCGGCTTCGTCGCCAATCAGGCCAAACTCGGTGCCCAGCGGGTCCGGAACCTCTTTTGCCACAATGCCGATGGCCGACGAAAACGGGTGGCCGACGCGCAGCGACCGCACCATCAGTTCAACCGCGTCGGGCAGTTGTTCTTCCATCAGCGACATGCGCTTTTTGGCCTTGCCATTGACCCAGAAATACACGCCGCCCACGCCCATCCCCACCGCCAACAGCGCGCGAATGGGGGCTGCCGCCTGCGTGCCCATGGTCAGCCCCATGAACGCCACGCCCGTCATCGCCACCATGATCATGATCAGTTGTTGCGGCGTAAACGCGATGTTGGCCTTTTGCGCCTTGGTCGCCAAAATCGAATACAGCGGGATCCCGCGCGAGGTCATGTGCTGGTTCATTTCCTTGCGGAGCTGTTCCAGCACGTGTTCGCGGTTGTTGTTCTTTTCCAGCAGCGCCAGACGGCGGCTCATCCGGCTGTTCAGGCTGATCGATTTGCCAAACGCCACCAGATAGATACCGTTGACCAGCACCACCACAGCGACAAAAATCAGCACATAGATAAGAGGGGCGGCAGAAATTTGCATGATATCCCTCAGATGATTGGTTCATAAATCGACGCGGGCAGATCGTAGCCCCATTGCCGGAAACGGTCGGAATAATGGCTGCGCACGCCCGTGGCGTTAAAGCGGCCAATGATCTTGCCGTTCGGCTCCACCCCCAGCCGCTCATAGCGAAACACCTCTTGCATCGAGATGATGTCGCCTTCCATGCCGGTAATTTCGGTGATCGACACCATGCGGCGCGACCCGTCTTGCAAACGGCTGGCCTGCACAATCAGGTTCACAGCCGACGCAATCTGGCTGCGCACCGCTTTCAGCGGCATTTCAATCCCCGCCATCGCCACCATGTTTTCCAAACGCGAAATCCCGTCGCGGGCAGAGTTGGCGTGAATCGTCGTCATCGACCCATCGTGACCGGTGTTCATCGCCTGCAACATGTCGATGACCTCTTCGCCGCGGGTTTCGCCCACGATGATCCGGTCAGGCCGCATCCGCAGCGCGTTGCGCAAACAGTCGCGCTGCGTCACAGCCCCCTTGCCTTCGACGTTGGCGGGGCGGCTTTCCATCCGGCCCACATGCACCTGTTGCAACTGAAGTTCGGCGGTATCTTCGATGGTCAGCACGCGTTCGGTGTTGTCGATAAACGACGACAGCGCGTTCAGCGTGGTGGTTTTCCCCGAACCGGTGCCGCCCGACACGATCACGTTCAACCGGCACGAAACGGCGGCCTGCAGATACAGCCCCATTTCCTCGGTAAAGGCACCAAAGCGCACCAGATCGGGAATACCCAGCTTTTCTTTCTTGAATTTCCGAATGGAAACAAGGCTGCCATCCACCGCAACCGGCGGCACCATACAGTTGAAACGGCTGCCATCGGCCAAACGCGCGTCGCAATAGGGGTTCGATTCATCCACCCGCCGCCCCACCGCCGACACGATCTTGTCGATGATCCGCAAAAGGTGGCGTTCGTCCTTGAAGGTGATGTCCGTCAGCGTCAGCTTGCCGCCGCGTTCCACAAAGATGCGGTTCGGGCCATTGACCAGAATATCGTTAACCGTTTCATCCTTCAGCAGCGGCTCCAGCGGGCCAAGCCCCATCACCTCGTCGTAAAGCTCTTGGTTCAGCGTCGCACGGTCGTCGCGCGACAACACCACCGACATTTCTTCCAAGGCTTCGGTCGAAATCGCCGCGATTTCCGCCTTCAAATTCGCTTCTGATGCCTGCTCCAGCGCCGCAAGGTTCAGGCTGTCCAGCAGCCGCTTGTGCAGTTGCTGCTTCAAATCGCCCAAGCGTTCCTTGCGCTTCTTTTCCTTATCCGCCGCCGCCGCTTCGGCCGGGGGCCGCACGGTGGCGCTGCTGGGCATCGGGCGGGCGCCAAGGCCCGGCTTGGCCGGGGCCGCCGCTGCCTGTGTGGCAGTCGGTGCTACGGCAGGCTCTGGCTTTTTGAAACGTGAAAACATCTATACCCCCAAGTCCAAAACGTCAGCGTTTGCCGGTTTCGGCGGCCTTGTTCAGATCAAATACCGATTTCGCCAGCTTCTGAATTTCCCGGCGCAGCGGGTTTTTGCTGGCGTTTTCCGAAAGCGGCAGGCCGTGGTCATTGGCTTGCGTAATCTGCGCGCCGCCATCGGGAAGCTGAACTTCAATGGCAATATCAAGGCTTTCCGCCATGCGTTTGACGCGGCTTTTTGCGGAAAGATCGGTGAATTTCGGCGCGCGATTCAACACATAGCGCAGCTTTTCATGCGGCAGCCCTTCGGCCTTCAGTGCCCGCACCAACCGCAGCACGTTCTGCGCCGACCGCAGATCCAATTCGATCAGCGCAAAGTAAACATGCGCCCGGCTAAGAACCGTTTCGGTCCAGGCCACGATGGTGCGCGGCATATCAATGATAACAAAATCAAAATTCGCCCGCGCCATATCGATGATGCGGCCAATTTCTTCGGGGCCAACAATATCCAGCGGCAGCATGTCAGACGGTGCGGTCAGCACATGCAGCTTGTCGTTAAAGGTCAGCATGGCCGCCAACAGTGCATCACTGTCGGCATTCGCGGTATCTGACAACAGGTCAAACACCGCTTCCTTGCGTGGCAAATCCAGATAGGTTGCAGCCGAGCCATACTGAAAGTCAAAATCGATCAGACACACGCGCGGCGCATCGGTTTTGGAAATCGTCGCCAGTTCCCACGCCAGATTAGACGCGAAGGTAGACGCGCCGCAGCCCCCGGCCAAGCCATGCACCGGCAAAACCACACCGTCCCGATCGCCTTTGGCTTTGAATTCCGGGTGCTTTTCGGCATACGGTTCTTCAATCGGTGCAATCGCCGCTGGTGCCGCCTGCGCCACAGCGGGCGCCGCCGCAGGCTCTGGTTCCGGGGCAACAACCGGGGCAGGCTGGCGCACCCGCGCAATCGCGTCATGCAAGGCACCATCAGGCAGCGGGTAGGGCACGAAATCTTCTGCTCCCAGCCGCAGCAGTTGATGCAGCGCAATCGGGCCGACCTGATCGGCGATCAAGATCACTTTGATCGAATTCGCTTTGGCCTTGCGGATGATTTCGGTGATCCGGCTTAGATCCGCCTCGTCTTCGGCATTCACCGCGATCGCGACAAACTCCAGCGTTGCGGCTTCGGGCTGACCCAGAAAAATCAACGCGTCGTCAAAACCCAGGTCGCCCCAGCTTTCGCCCAACTCGATTTCCATGTCGTCAATCAGCAGTTCAAAATTCTGCACATCGCGCGAAATCGTGCACGCCAGAATGGGTGCCGGTTCCGGTTGCAAATTCGCTACACTCGTCATCCTAATCGTCCCTTTCAAGGCAGCCCATCACCGGCCGGCACCAAAATTGTGGCGAAAATCCGACCTGTCCGGGCCACACGCATGACCAGCGGTGCATGCAATGTTCCCATTACAGCCAAGGTGACAAAGGATGGTGGCGATATTGGGGCTAAAACCGCGTCAATCTTGGGTTTTTAGCGCAGCGCTTTGGGTTTTTGGAAACGACGCGGCCCACCAGAAAACCGGTGGGCCTGCGATTTATCAGTTTCCGCCGCTGGGGTTTACTTCGGTCTGAATAACCGTGTTGTCGGGGTGGGTCGGCACCGCAGATTTCACATATTCACGCATGATGATCGCGGCATATTTGCCGTTCAGCACCATCGGGTTGCCCGAAACAAATCCCGAAACTTCGGTGACAGTGCGGCGGTTGCGCTGTTCGGGGCCGGGGGTCTGCACCACCGGCTGGGTCTTGCCAAACGACGCCACAGCTTCCAGCCGCGCCCCGCCAATGCCAAGACTTGCCAGATAGGCCACGGCGGCCTTTGCACGGCGCAACCCAAGCGCCTTGTTATAGGCATCAGATCCAACCAGATCGGTATGGCCATAAACCCGGAAGCGCACTTCGGGGAATTGGCGAATCCAATCCGCCTGCCGGCGCAACGTCGCGCGCGCGTCCTCGGTCAGATCAGCGCTGTTGAAGGCAAAATTGATCGTGCTGGGCACTTCTTTGGCAAACCGCTCTGCCAGCGCCACGGTGTAATCGCGTTCGCCGCTCATCAGCTGGGTGTTGTTCATCGTCGCGTTGCCAAAGCCACCTTCGTCAACTTCGGCACCAACTTCGCGGTTAAAGCCACCATTGCAGCCCGCCAGACCAAGCACCGTGGCGGCGATTATGGGAAAAGAGCGAAACTTCATCACATCACTCCATCACATAACCATAAGAACCGCTGAAATCTTGCCGCGCCACTTCGCCAGCAGCACCTTTGCCCGCAACATTGCCAAACAAGAACAGGTCGCGTTCCGACGGCAATTTAACGCGGTCGGTCGGCAGGGCCAAAGCCTCGCCGCGGGTCGGCGATACCAGATGCGGCGTCACGATGATCACCAGTTCCGACTGCGCGCGCTGATATTCGGCCGACCGGAACAGCGCACCAATGATCGGCACATCGCCAATCCACGGCACCTGACCATTCAGATCGCGGAAATCGTCTTGCAGCAGACCCGCAATCGCAAAGCTTTCGCCATCGCGCATTTCCACCGTGGTCGAGGTTTCGCGCCGCTTGAACGCGTTCACCGAAAAGCCGCCGTTGGTGATCGAGGTGGTGGTATCAATCGACGACACCGCCGCGTTGATCACCAGATTGATGCTGTCACCATCCACCACCGTCGGGGTGAAGTTCAGCTCGACCCCGAAGGGTTTGTATTCAATGCCGATGCCATCCTTGTCGGCAATCGGGATCGGATATTCGCCACCGGCCAGAAACTTCGCCTCTTGCCCCGACAGTGCCGTCAGGTTCGGTTCGGCCAAAGTGCGCACAACGCCCTTCGACTCCAACGCCTCCAACAGCACGCCAAATTCCAGCGATCCGGCGGTAAAGCCCAAGGACAACGCGGCATTCGCGTTATCGCGCGCGGTAATGCTGGAATTGCTTAGCGAATTGTCGCCCTGCATCCAGGTGCCGGTTTCGCCCAGCACGCCAATCTTGCTGCCACCCGAAACCGCCAGCGACGACGACAGGTTCTTCGAAACTGACCGTTGCATTTCGGCAAAGCGCACCTTCAGCATCACCTGCTGCGTGCCGCCGACGTTCATCAGGTTCGACACCCGTTCGGGCGCATAGCGTTCCGCCAGATCCAGCGCACGATCCAGCTTTGCCGACGAAGACACCGTGCCAGACAGCACGATGCCGTCATTGGCGGTGCGCACTTCAATATTTTCACCCGGCAAGATCTGCTGCAGGCGTTCCTTGAATTCGGCCACGTCGGGGGTCACATGCACATCGACGTTCGAAATCAGCTTGCCGTCAGGGCCAAGCAGCGTCAGCGTCGTGCGCCCCGGCGTCTTGCCCAAAACATAGATGGATTTGTCTGACAGGGTTGAAATATCGGCAATACCGGGATTTGCGATCGACAGTTCGGCAAAGGGCGTGTCGCTTTCCACCACCACGGCGCGGTTCATAGGCACGTTCAGCGGGGCCGATGCGGCGCCTTCCATGACACGCAGGTTTTGCGCGTGAACTGGGCTTAGCGCCGACGTTGCAAGTGCGATCCCAAGGCACCCTACCGTCAAAATTTTACTCAAATCAATTTTACGCGCAAACATGTGACCTGCCCTTTCGATCACGCCTCTGGTCGGGTCTTTTTACGCCCAATCCGCTTTTCAATCTGCCCCAGACGGCATTTTTTTGCAAGAATCAATTGGTTGGGCGGTGTTCCTTATGTGGATAACTTGCAACAGCCCGCAACCAATCGCGAAAATGCTGCGGCGCGACCACCATAGAAAGTGGTCGCGCCCAAAATGTCACAACGCTCAGTTGGTGCAGGGAATTGGAATTTCCGTCACCACGCCGCCGTTACGCTGCCTGATGGTGCAGGTTTTTTCTTGCACGGGGGCGGCTTCGGGAGCGGCTTCGACGGTGCCGGTAATGTCTTTCATATTGACCTGGATCGGTGCGTTCGACCCTTCGTCGCCATTGCCCACCAACGACATCACCAACCGGCCCGATGCCTGCGCCTGCGCCAAGCGCCCCACCTGTTCCGGGGTTGCGGCCACGGTCATCGTGCGGTTCTGAATTTCGCCTTCCGCAGCACCGCCCTTGCGGTCGCGATCCACCGCGATGATCTTCATCGAGGTTTCGATCAACCGGGTAATGTCGCCCGCAGCCCCCTGTTCCGATCCGGTCCAATACACATCGACACGGTCGCCCGGTTGCAAGAAATCGGCGGCTTCTACCTTGATCGCAAAGGCGCGCATGCCCTTTGCGATAGCGCCATTCAGCCCCGCCTGTTCGCCCGGCTCGGTCACTTTCACCGCCAACACAGGTTCATAGGCTTCCATCTGGCGCAGCACATAGCGTGGCAATTCCGCTTTATCTTCGGGAAACAGCAGGGCAGGGTCAAAAAACGCGCCTTCCGGCAGGGCGTTCTTCGGCCAATAGATCATCTGCACATCGTCTTTGGTCAGCGGATCGCCATAGTTCTTCGGCTTGT
>JAHEDL010000092.1 GCA_024641255.1 Pseudorhodobacter sp. | reverse complement strand
GGCTGACACAAATCTTTCGCCGCGACGGAAGCGTTATCATGTTTCGTTAAACAAGATGTGCCGTGATGGGGTTGAAGCCGTCGTGGCGCATACATAAATTCGCCTGTCCCCGGGGGCGCACCTGCACCGGGATATAAGGGAGCGTCGCTTTGAGCACCTATGCAAATCTTCCGGCCCCCAGCCCCGAACAAGGGCTGAACCGTTATATGCAAGAAATCCGCAAGTTCCCACTGTTGGAACCCGAAGAAGAATACATGCTGGCAAAGCGTTGGGTTGATCATCAAGATGCGCAGGCCGCGCATAAGATGGTCACCAGCCACCTGCGTTTGGCGGCAAAAATCGCCATGGGCTATCGCGGCTATGGCCTGCCGCAGGCCGAGGTGATTTCCGAAGCCAACGTCGGTTTGATGCAGGCGGTGAAGCGATTTGACCCGGAAAAGGGCTTCCGTCTGGCGACCTATGCAATGTGGTGGATTCGCGCCTCGATCCAGGAATATATCCTGCGGTCGTGGTCGTTGGTGAAACTTGGCACCACTTCGGCGCAGAAGAAGCTGTTTTTCAACCTGCGCAAGGCTAAAGCCAAGGTCGGCGCGCTGGAGGAAGGCGATCTGCGCCCGGAAAACGTGGCCCGGATTGCCACCGATCTGAACGTGTCGGAAACCGAAGTGATCGACATGAACCGCCGTTTGTCGGGCGGCGATGCGTCTTTGAATGCAACCGTCGGGTCGGATGGCGAAGGCACCACGCAGTGGCAAGACTGGCTGGAGGATGAAGATTCCGATCAGGCCAGCGATTACGAGGCCCGCGATGAATTCCAGACCCGGCTTGCGCTGTTGCAACAGGCGATGTCGGCGCTGAACGACCGGGAAAAAGACGTGCTGATGAAGCGCCGTTTGTCGGATGAACCGGTGACGCTGGAAGATCTGTCAACCAGCTATGGCGTCAGCCGCGAGCGTATTCGCCAGATCGAAGTGCGCGCCTTTGAAAAACTGCAGGCGCGGATGCGTGAACTTGCCTTGGGCAAGGGCATGGTGGTGCCCGCCTGATCTTGCCGCAACCACCGGGGCACCCCTCGGTGGTTGCGCCAGTGCGGCGCAGCGGGTAGGACAGGGGCTTGGCTGCCAAGGGATCAAACCGATGACCATGCTGGAAACCTTTATCAAACCGATGCACCGCGAGGGCTATCGTTTTGTCGCGATCTTCGCCGCGATCACGCTGGTGCTGTTTTGGATCTGGGATCCGCTGGGTTGGCTGGGCGTGGGTGCAACCGTTTGGTGCTATTACTTTTTCCGCGATCCCAAGCGGTCGGTGCCGCAGGGCCGCGGCTTGATCGTGTCGCCCGCTGACGGCGTTGTTTCGCTGATCGAACGTGCGGTGCCGCCGCCGGAACTGGGGGCGGGCAATGATGCGCTGACACGCGTTTCGGTGTTCATGTCGGTGTTCAACTGCCACGTGAACCGGGCGCCGATTGCGGCGCGGGTGCTTAAAATGGCCTATCGTCCGGGCAAATTCCTGAACGCGTCGCTGGACAAAGCGTCGATCGACAATGAGCGCAATTCGCTGTTGTTGGAACTGCCCGATGGCCGCCATCTGATTGTGGTTCAGATCGCCGGCCTGGTGGCGCGCCGCATTGTGCCGTTCGTGTCCGAAGGGCAGGGGCTGCGCACGGGCGAACGCTTTGGCCTGATCCGCTTTGGGTCGCGGCTGGATGTCTACTTGCCAGACGGCGTTGAACCTTTGGTCGCGCTGGGCCAGACCATGGTGGCGGGCGAAACCGTTCTGGCAGAGCTTGACCGCGAATTGCCGCGTCGCATCGCAGCGCGGGAATAACCATGGTCCAGGATCTGCCGCCGAAAGCCACTGGCCGCCGCCCGCGCAAAAAGCTGCATATCGTGCAGTTGATCCCGAATTTCATGACCATCGGCGCGCTGTGTGCGGGGCTGACGGCGGTGCGCTTCGCGATTGAGGGCAAGTTTGGCTTGGCCGTGGCCCTGATCATTGCGGCGGCGGTGATGGATGGGTTGGATGGCCGCCTGGCGCGTTTGCTGAAAAGCGAATCCGACATGGGCGCCGAACTTGATAGCCTGTGCGATCTGGTCAACTTTGGCGTCGCGCCGGCGCTGATCACCTACCTTTGGGCCTTGCAGGGGATGCGCGCCGAAGGCTGGATCGCTTGCCTGATTTATGCCGTTGCCTGTCTGTTGCGGCTTGCGCGTTTCAACATTGGCAACCGCGCCCCTGACAATGATTCCAACAGCTTCCAAGGTGTTCCGTCGCCTGCCGGTGCGCTTTTGGTGATGCTGCCGATGTTTTTGTCCTTTGCGGTCGATACAGGGGCGCCGTTTGCAACCGGGGCTGTGGCGCTGTGGATGGCGATTGTGGGGGCTTTGATGGTCGGGCGCTTTCGCACGCCATCGTTCAAGCGTGCAACGATTTACGCCGAAAACGTCAGCTTTGTGTTGCTGGCCTTTGTCGGCCTTGCCGCGGCGCTGCTGACCTATCCGTGGACGACGCTGGTCTTGATCGACTGCGCCTATCTGGCGATGCTGGCCTATACGGTGGCGACAAAACCGACGAAACCGGTCGAAGATACAGCAGCAGACGCGTAAGCTTGATTGCGCTAACATGTCAGGCAGGGTAGCGTTGCCGCGAACCAAAAAGGGGGATGCGATGAAACCGGTGCGTTGGGGTATTCTTGGGGCTGCAAACTTTGCACGCGAGCAGATGGCGCCCGCCATTCACGCGGCAAAAGGTGCTGAACTTGCGGCGCTTGCCACGTCTAGCCCCGAAAAGGCGGCGGGATTTCAGGCGTTTTGCCCCAGCCTGACCATTCATTCGACCTATGAGGCGCTTTTGGCCGACCCGTCGATTGACGCGGTTTATATTCCGCTGCCCAACCATCTGCATGTGGAATGGTCGCTGAAGGCTCTGGCGGCGGGCAAGCATGTGCTGACCGAAAAGCCGATTGCCCTGCAGGCGTCAGAGATTGATCAGATCATCGCCGCGCGCGATGCGTCGGGTTTGCTGGCCGCAGAGGCCTATATGATCGTGCATCATCCGCAGTGGCAGCGTGCCAAGGCATGGCTAGAGGCGGGTGAAATCGGCACGCTGCGCCACGTTGATGCGGCGTTTACCTTCCACCTGACCGACCTTGAAAATATCCGCAACCGCCCCGATGCAGGCGGCGGGTCGCTGCGTGATATTGGCGTTTACACCTTTGGGTCGGCGCGCTTTGTCACCGCGTCCGAACCGGTTGATCTGTCGGCGCGGCTGATTTTGGAAAATGGCGTCGATACCTTTGCGCAGGTTGCGGGCATCATGGAAGGCCCGCATGGCCGCTTTACCTATGGGTCGATGACCTCCATGCGGCTTTACAACCGTCAGGTGGTTACCTTCCAGGGCGACAAGGGCATGATCCGCGTTGAAGGCGGGCCGTTCAACGCCAATGTCAACGACATGGCCGAGGTCGAACTGCACCAGAATGGCAACCGCGTGATCACCGAACGTTTCCCGACCGCCAACCACTATGTCTTGCAGGTCGAAGCCTTTGGCCGTTCGATCCGCGAAGGCGTGGCCTATCCGTGCCCGCTTGAATTTGTCAAAGGCACGCAGGCGATGATGGACACGGTTTACAACGTCGGCGTCGAAATCAGCCTGTAGTCAACGCGTTGGGGTTCAGGATTGAACCCCAATTTCTTCCACGGTGCCATCCAGCGCCATCAAGTAACCGCGCACCGCCAGTTCGGGAAACCGGCTGGCGGCAAGCTGTTTGAAGGCGCTGATGATGATGCTGTGGGTCTGGGTTTCCTTTTCGGGTGTGTCAATCGAACTGGCCCCCAGCGCCAGTTTATAGGCGCCGCAATCGCGGTGGTCGATCACGATGATTTCTTCAACGTGATGCAGTTTCACCGCCAGCCCGACATGATCCCAAAACACCTTGTGCCAATCGGAAAACTGCTGGTGAATTGCCCCCAGCGCCGCACCAGCCAGCACGACATGATCGTATTCGTCGTGCAGATCTTGCGCTTCCATAAAGCCCACCAGATCATCGACCAAACGAAAATCCATGCACGACAGCATGATTGCTTTGGCCTTGCCAGAGGCCAAGACTGGCCCCGCGGCCAGCGTGGCAGCCCCCGCAAGCCCCATCGCCAACAGTGCACGGCGGTCAAGTTTGGCGTGTTTGCACGCAGCAGAATCGCACATTAAAATGCCCCCAATCCAAAATTGCCCGCTATTGGGCCGCTTCAGGGTGGGGGCAAAAGGTTGCCAAATTGTTGACGGCTTAGGCCTCTAATGCTTCCAATTCGTCGATAAAGCCTGCGATCATCGACAGGCCCTTATCCCAGAATTTCGGATCGCTGGCGTCCAGCCCGAACGGTGCCAGCAGGTCTTTGTGATGCTTCGACCCGCCAGCTTTCAGCATGTCGAAATACTTTTCCTGAAAGTCCGGCAGCCCATCGGCATAAGCCGCATAAAGCGCGTTCACCAAACCATCGCCGAACGCATAGGCATAAACGTAGAACGGCGAATGCACGAAATGCGGGATATAGGCCCAGAAGGTTTCATATCCGTCAGCAAATTCAAAGGCATCGCCCAAGGACTGCGCCTGCACGCTCATCCACAGCGCGTTGATGTCGTCGGGCGTCAGTTCGCCTTCGGCCCGCGCCGCGTGCAGTTTGCATTCGAAATCGTAGAACGCGATCTGGCGCACCACGGTGTTGATCATGTCTTCAACCTTGCCCGCCAGCAGGGTCTTGCGTTCGGCCGGGGTCTTGGCACCATCCAACAACTTGCGGAAGGTCAGCATTTCGCCAAACACCGATGCGGTTTCCGCCAGCGTCAGCGGCGTTGAAGACAAAAGCTCGCCTTGGCCCGCCGCCAGCACCTGATGCACGCCATGGCCAAGCTCATGCGCCAGTGTCATCACATCGCGCGGCTTGCCCAGATAGTTCAGCATGACATAGGGGTGCACCGTGGTCACGGTCGGGTGGGCAAAGGCCCCCGGTGCCTTGCCGGGTTTGACGCCCGCATCAATCCAGCCATCGGTGAAGAACGGCTTGGCGATTTCGGCCATGCGCGGATCAAACGCGGCATAGGCCGACAGCACGGTTTCGGTGGCTTCGGCCCAGTTCACCAGACGCGGTGTTTCAATCGGCAGCGGCGCATTGCGATCCCAGGTTTGCAGATGGTCCAGCCCCATCCACTTGGCCTTCAGCTTGTAATAGCGGTGCGACAGCTTGGGGTAGGCCGCCACCACCGCATTGCGCAGCGCCTCGACCACTTCGGGTTCAACGTGGTTGGCAAGGTGGCGCGAATATTGCGGGCTGGGCATCTTGCGCCAGCGATCTTCAATTTCCTTTTCCTTCGCCAAGGTGTTGTGAACGCGGGCGAAAAGTTTGATATGCTTGTCAAACACCACCGCCAGTGCCCGGCTTGCCGCGGCGCGCTTGCTGCGGTCAGCATCGGTCAACAGGTTCAGCGTGGCTTCAAGGTTAAGCTCTTCTTCCTCGCCTTCCACCACGAACATCAGCCCGGCCATGGTTTCGTCAAACAGCTTGTTCCACGCACTTGCGCCCACGACAGAGGCGTCGTGCAAGAACCGCTCCATCTCGTCAGAAAGCTGGTGCGGGCGCATCGCGCGCATGCGGTCAAACACCGGCTTATAGCGGGCAAGCGCGGCGTTGGCGGCCAGAAGCCCCGCCAGATGGTCTTCGTCCAGCCGGTTGAATTCAAGGCTGAAGAACACCAGCGGCGTGGTGAAATTGGTAATGTTATCCTGCACATCGGCCATGAACTTCGCGCGTTCGCTGTCCATGGTGTTCTGGTAATAGCGCAGGCCCGCATAAGACCCGATCCGCCCCGCCGTCACGTCGATCTGTTCATAGGCGGTCACGCAGGCCAGCAAGGCATCTGCCGACAGGCTGGCAAGCTTGCCTTCGTAGGTCTTGGCGAAATCAGCGCAGGCGGTGTCAAGCCAGCCCATGTCGCGCAGCAATTCCGGCGCATCCGGCGCGGCGTACAGGTCTGAAAGATTCCAATCGGGCAAGTCGCCGAAGCTGTTTGAACCAATACGGGCATCGAAAACCGGGGCGCGGAAACCAAGGCGGGGCAGGGGCGTGGACATGACAAACCTCATAAGCTGTTGACCCCATCTAGGGGGCAAAGGGGGCAGGCTGCAAGGGCGCTTGGGTCACCTATCAGCGCGGCTGATGTGCAAATTTTGGGCGCTTCTTTGCGTATAAATTGGGCGATTGCATGAAAATGCCCGCTTGCCCGCCGATGCGCCCTTTACGACGGGCACCGCGGTGGCCTTTAGTTGTGGCAAGCAAAGCGAAAAGGCGGCGGAAATGACCCCCTGTTTCAACGAAATGTTCCAAAATGATGCGGTGCGCCCGCCCTATGCCGGTCTGCAAGGCTGGAGCGCCGATATGCCCGCCGACCGCAGGCTTGCCAAACAGGCCGAGGCAGAGGCGCTGTTTCGCCGCATCGGCATCACCTTTGCCGTCTACGGCGAAGGCGGCGATCCTGACCGGCTGATCCCGTTTGACATGTTTCCTCGGGTGTTCACTGGCGCCGAATGGGCCAAGCTGGAACGCGGTATCAAACAGCGGGCGCGGGCGCTGAACGCGTTTCTGGTTGATGTCTATGGCCGCGGCGAAATCGTGCGGGCTGGGCGCATTCCGGCCAAGCTGGTCTATCAAAACGCCGCCTATGAAAAATCTGTTTGTGGTTTTGTGCCGCCCAAAGGCGTTTATTCCCACATCGTCGGCGTCGATATTGTGCGCACCGGTCCGGGCGAATTTTATGTGTTGGAAGACAACTGCCGCACGCCGTCGGGGGTCAGCTATATGCTGGAAAGCCG
>JAHEDL010000086.1 GCA_024641255.1 Pseudorhodobacter sp. | reverse complement strand
AATCGGGTTCGTAGCGGTCGTCGGGCTCAAAGCTGTTGTCGTAGCCCGCGTCGAAATCGGTGTCGAAGCTGGGGTCAAAGGCGGTGTCGTCGTCAAAGCTTTGGTCAAAGCTGGCGTCGGATTCGACAAAGGCGTTCGCCATCGGCGCATCGGCGCGGGGTTGCACGCGCGGGGTGGCCGGGGTGGGGGCGGGCGCAAGCGGGGCGGCCACCACTGGCGGTTCGATGCGGGCGGGGCGGGTGTCGGCGATCAGCGGGGCGGGGCGCAGCGGGCGCACCACCGGCGGTTCGCGGCGCTGAATAGCGGCAGTGATGGGCGAAAGATGTTCGATGGGCGTGCGCGTGCGGGTGCGGATGACATCGGAAATCCGCGATTTGATCCGGTCGGCCGAGGGCATGTCGGCGTGATCGGCGGCTTCGGACAGCAGCGGTTCGATCAGTTCAGGCTCTGGTTCGACCACACGGCGCATCAGGGCGGGCATGCGGGCCAGCAGGCCGATCTTTTCCCGCGCCGGGGCGTAATGCGGGGTTTCGGCCAAGGGTTCGGCATAGCGCGGGTCGGCGCGCAGGGTGGAAGGGCGGCCAAAGCCTGACCCGGTTGCTTCGGGGGCCGCTTCGGCGATGGCGGCGCGGCGGATGGCGGTGGGTTGCTGTGCGGCGGCGGGCTGGGTGCGGCCAATGGGGGCGGCTTGCCACTGCGGGGCGGCGTCAAAGTCGTCGGTATGCTGATGCATCGTGGCCGCGCGGCGGCCTTCCATTTCGGCGGCGGCGCTGCGGCGGCGGTCTTGGAGGGCGATGGCGGCGCGGGCGGTACCTTGTGCGCCTTTGCCCGCCGCACCCAGCAGCGTGGAATAGGTGAAGATCAGGCTGGTGAACAGGAAGCGCAGGCCGAAGCGCACTTCTTCCATGTTAAAGCCCGTGACGAACAGCAAAAGCGCAATCATCGCGCCGCCCGACAGCAGCGAGATCAGCTTCAGCCCCAGGCCCGCACCACCGGGCACCAAGCCCAAAAGCGCGCCAAGCACGGTGTCACCGAACAGGCCGCCCATGCCGAAAGAATGCGTCCAGGTGGCCGAAGGCAGCAAGGTTGCGGCGTAAACCGAACACATCGCCACCGCGATCACCGCGAACACCATGCGCGAGGTGGCGCGATCTGCGCCACGGTGCAGCACAAAACGCGCGCCCCAAGCCGCAAGCACCAGCGGAATGCCCCAAGCGCCCTTGCCGCCAATGATGATCAGCGTCGAGGCGATGGCGGCGCCATAGCTGCCAAGGGTATTGGCGATTGGCTTGTCGGACGCGACCATCCAACCCGGATCTTCGGGGGAATAGCTGCCCAGCATCAGCACGAAGGCGACGGCCAGCACCACAAGGAACAGACCCAGCAATTCGCGGCCCCGCTTTTCCAGCATGGCCTGAGTGCCCTGATCTAGAAGCGGATCGCGCTGCCGAACTTGATAAGACGCCATGAGCCTGTCCTTAACCGTAGAGGCAGTCGCGCAGTTTCACCAACCCGCGCTGCATTTCTTCTTTGGGGGCCACAAGGGCGACCCGAATATAGCCTTTGCCGGGGTTTTCCCCGTTCGCATCACGCGACAAATATGCACCCGGCAAAACCCGCACGCCGGTTTCCGTCCAAGCCTTTAGTGCGGCGGCTTCGCCGTCTTCGACCGGAAGCCATAGGAAAAACCCGCCCTCGGGGCATTGAAAGCCCTGCAATCCGGCGAAAATTTCATCGGCTGCGCGGAATTTATCCTGATAAAGCGATAGGTTGGCCTGCACATGGCTTTCATCGTTCCATGCGGCTTCGGAAACGCGCTGCACCGGCAGGGGCAGGGGCGCACCGGCGAAAGAGCGCAGCTTGCGGATGCGCGCGATGCCGTCACGGCCACCGGCCACAAAGCCCGACCGCAGACCCGGCAGGTTTGACCGCTTTGACAGCGAATGAAAGCTGAACACCCGTTCGGGGTTGGCGCCGCTGTTTTGCGCGGCATCAAGCACGCCAACGGGGGCGGCACTGCGCCAGATTTCGGAATAACATTCATCGGCAAAAATGATGAAATCGTGCTTTTCGGCCAGTGCCAGCAGGGTCAGCCAATAGTCGCGGCTGGCCACCGCGCCCTGCGGGTTTGCCGGAGAGCAGATATAGGCGATGGTGGTGCGATCCAGAATTTCGGGCGCAAGACCAGCATAATCGGGCAGAAAGCCGGTGGCGGCGGTGGCCGGAACATAGACCGGTTCGGCACCGCAGGTCAGCGCGGCAACCGCGTAGACTTGATAAAACGGGTTCGGCATCAGCACGACGGGCTGTTTGCCGCCTTTGGTTTCCGGGCAGAGCGCGATGCAGGCGTTGTAAAGTCCCTCGCGGGTGCCGTTCAGCGCCATGATCTGATCATCGGCAATGGTTGCGCCAAAGCGACGGCCCAGCCAGCCGGAAATTGCCGTCAGCAATTCGGGGGTGCCGTCATTGGGCGGATAAACCCCAAAGCCCGCGATATTGGCGGCCAGAATCGGGGCGACGAAATCGGGCATCGGGTGCCGCGGTTCGCCGATGGTCATGGAAATGGTTTCGCCGCCGGGCGCATGCGCGTCCAGAAGCTTCCGCAAACGCGGAAACGCATAATCCGGCAGGTTGGAAAACCGCTCTGGAAACGCCATTACTGCCTCATCTCGGGATCATTGCGCCCCGTTTGCGGCAACGATAACCAGATCGTGCGGCGAGGTCCAGAAAAACCCATATGGGCAGGGGGCTTGCAAGGCGCGGTTGTGGCTTTTTCGCCCCGGCTGTCAGGCAAGGGCGCGTTCGGCGGCGGTGCCCAGGCGCAACAGCCGGTCTTCTTGCCCGGCCGCGGCCATCAGGGTGATGCCGCAAGACGGCTGCGCGGTGGGTAGGGTCAGCGCGCAAAGCCCGAACATATTGCCGATGCGGGTGTTGCGCAGCGCCAGCAGATTTTCGGTGACGTAATAGTCGTTGTCGGTCATCAGCCGTTGCGCATCGGGCGGCAGAATGGGCGAGGTGGGGATCAGCACCGCATCATAGGCGGCGGTTTTGGCGGCCCAGATCTGGCGCAGAGTTTCCAGCCGACGCCAGCCCGCGACGTAATCGGTGGCGCTTACGCTGGCGCCAGAGCGGAAGCGTTCAAGGATACGCGGGAACATCTTTTCTGGCGCGGCTTCGATGGTGTCTTGCCAGATGCCATAGGCTTCGGCGGTGAACAGGATACCGGCCAGCGCCATCGCTTCGGTGGTTTCTGCGATGCTGCCGTGATCAATCCGGGCACCCGCGCGCGACAGGCGGGTGATGGCGTCTTCGAAGCCTTGTGCGGGGCGGGGGCGCAAACCCTCCATCGCGACGGTATCAAGGATCAGGAAGCGGGCGTTTGACAAGCTGGTTTCGGCCAGATCAGCGGGCTTTCGCCCCTCCATCGCGGCCAAAAGCAAGGCGCAATCTTCGACCGAATGCGCCAGCGGGCCGATGGTGTCGAATTTTTCGCACAGCGGCACGGTGCCGGTCAGCGGCAGGCGGCCCGACGTGGTTTTCAGCCCGACCAGATCGTTCCAAGCCGCCGGAATCCGCACCGATCCGCCGGTGTCAGAGCCGATGGCGGCCGGGGCGATGCCATAGGCAACCGAGGTGGCCGCGCCAGAGGACGACCCGCCCGATACCGCATTTTCGTCGTTGATACAGGGCGACGTGGCGGTGACAGGGTTCAGCCCCAGCCCGGAAAACGCCAGTTCGGACATATGGGTTTTGCCAAGGCAAACAAGGCCTTCGCGGGTGGCGGTGGTAAGAACCGCCGCGTCAACCGCAGGGGTGCGACCGCGCAGCAGGGCGGAGCCTGCTTCGGTGGCAATGCCTGCGGTATCGAACAGGTCTTTCCAGCTGATCGGCACGCCATCCAGCAGGCCCCGGCGCATACCAGATTTGGCGCGGGCGGCAGCCCCCATCGCCTCGCCCCGCGCGCGCGTCGGGGTGGCGCGGGCATAGATGCGGGTGGATAGCGGATGCAGCGCGATCTTTTCCAAAAAGAATTCGGTCAGTTCGACGGCGTTGATGCGGCCTTTGCCGATTTCGCGCCCCAGATCAGCGGCGGTCATGTTGGACCAAGTTTTGCTCATGCTCATCCCCGTTTTTGCCAGCCTAGCGGCAAGGCGGCGCATGGACAATCCGCTGTGTTGGACCATATTTGCAGGCATGGATATGGATGCTGACATTCTGATCGTGGGCGGTGGGCTGAACGGCCCGGCCTTGGGGCTGGCACTGGCGCAGGGCGGGCTGCGGGTGACGGTGATTGACGCGCGACCAGCGCCGGCCCGCGCCGAGGCGGGGTTCGATGGCCGCGCCTATGCGCTGGCCATCGCATCGAAACGCCTGCTGGAAGCGGTAGGCGTCTGGCCCCGGCTGGCCGACAAGGTGCAGCCGATCTTGCAGATCAAGGCCAGCGATGGTGTGGCCGGGCAAGGCCCCGCGCCGTTCTTTCTGACCTTCGACCACGCCGAAATGGAAGAAGGCCCGATGGGGTTCATGGCGGAAGACCGGTTTTTATATGCGGCTTTCCTTGCGGCGATGTCGCAAACCAATGGGCTTACCCTGATTTCGGGAGAAAGCGTTACCGCGCAAGAGGTGACTGCGACGGGCGTGGCGGTGACGCTGGCGTCGGGGCGCAAACTTACGGCACGGGTGCTGGTGGGCTGCGATGGCCGCGCGTCGGGCGTGGCGCAGCGCGCTGGCATCGGCCGCACTGGCTGGGGCTATGGCCAGACCGCTTTGGTCACCGCAATCAAGCACGACCGCGACCACCACGGCATTGCGCAACAGTTCTTCATGCCCTCTGGCCCGCTGGCAATCTTGCCGCTGCCGGGTGGCCATCATTCGTCGATCGTGTGGAGCGAAACCGACGCCGCAGCCCAAGCCATTCAGGCGCTGGACGACGACGCTTATCTTGCCGCACTGCGCCCCCGCTTTGGCGATTTTCTGGGCGAGATCGAATTGGCCGGCGCGCGCTTTACCTATCCGCTGTCGCTGACGCTGGCCAACAGCTTTGTCGCGCCGCGCGTGGCACTGGTGGGGGATGCGGCGCATGGCGTGCATCCGATTGCCGGACAGGGGCTGAACCTTGGGTTCCGCGATGTTGGCGCCTTGGCCGAAGTGCTGATCGAAGCGGCGCGGCGCGGTGAAGATATCGGTGCCACCGATGTGCTGGAACGCTATCAACGCTGGCGGCGGTTTGACAGCACGGCACTTGCTCTGGGGATGGACGGCGTGAACCGGCTGTTTTCCAACGACAACCCGCTGCTGCGTTTGGGGCGCGATCTGGGGCTGGGGCTGGTCAACGCGCTTCCCGGTCTGCGGCGCGGTTTCATGCGGCAGGCGGCGGGCTTGCAGGGCGAATTGCCGAAACTGCTGGCGGGCCGACCGATCTAGGCCAAACCGCCGCGCGGTGGACAGTGCGGAAGCCTCCGGCGGGGATATTTTTGCCAAGATGAAGCAACAAGGCACTGCGGCCCCCATTCACATTGGTCTTAAATATCCCCGCCGGAGGCAGCGACGCTGCGGGCAGTGCTAAGTCAGTCGATTTGGCGGGCTTCGCTGACCAGCATGATCGGTATACCGTCGCGGATCGGAAAGGCCAGATGCGCGGCTTTCGAGATCAGTTCCTGCTTTTCGGCATCATAGGACAGCACGGCTTGCGTGACCGGGCACACCAAGGCTTCCAGCATACGGCGGTCGAATTGCGGGGTGTCGGTCATTGTAATACCTCATCGCTGCCGCCAGAGCGCAGCGCGAATTCCATAAGGGTGACAAGGGTTTCGCGGCGGGTGACCAAGGACGGAGCCTCGAGCAGCGCCTGTTTGTCTTCGGGCGCGAACGGCAGCAGCATCGACAGCGAGTTGATCAGCAATTCGGTATCTGCGGATTTTATGCCAGACCAATCGCTGCCAAGTTCGCGTGCGGCGAAGTAGCGGGCCAGCAGCGCCAGAAACGGTTCGCGGGCAAAGCCGGGGTCGGTTTCATCCGGGCCAAGATCGCGGCCAAAGGGTGCCCAGTCGACCATGCAGCGGCGATAGGGTGCAAAGCCTTGCACTTCGTCGCGCAGCCGAAAGCGGCAGATGCCCGACAGGGTGATCATATAGCGACCGTCTTCGGTTTCAGAAAATCCGGTCAGGCGACCGGCGCAGCCAATGGCGGACAGCCGCTTTTCGCCATTGGGCAATTCACGCGGTTGCACCATGCCGATCAGGCGCTGGCTGGTTTTCATGCAGTCTTCCAGCATCGCGATATAGCGCGGTTCAAAAATATGCAGTGGCAGGCGGGCGCGCGGCAGCAGCAGCGCGCCCGGAAGCGGGAAAACCGGAAGGGTATCGGGCAGGTCGGTCAGGTTCATCATGCCCTACCAGCTAGGTCGCCGCGACGATTAGGCAAAGATCATTGACGACAAACGCCGCCGACCCGCCAGAACGATGGGATCTTGCGGCTTCAGCGCGTCGAAAATGGTGAAAAGCTGCGTCCGCGCCGCGCCGTTGTTCCATTCGCGATCCAGTTTGAACAGATCAAGCAGGGTCGACACCGCTTCTTCAACCTTGCCATTGGCGTGCAGCGCAGTGGCAAGATCGAACAGCAGCTGCGGGTTTTTCGGGTCTTTTTCCACGGCGGCGCGCAGATCGGTTTCCGGGCCAGCCGAGGCCGCCTGACGCGCCAGTTCCAGCATGGCGCGGGTGGCATCCACCTCTTTCGCCTTGGCGAGCGCACCGGGGGCGGTGGTGATCAAGGTTTCGGCAAGATCAAGATCGCCCTTGCCCAGATGCGCGCAGATCAACCCGGCATAGGCCACGGCGTTTTCCGGTTCTTCTTCCAGAATGGCGGTGAAGGTTTCGATGGCGTC
>JAHEDL010000082.1 GCA_024641255.1 Pseudorhodobacter sp. | reverse complement strand
ATGGCATGGCCGAAGGCTTCGCCAATAATGCCGCGCGCATGGCGATTGTCGGCGACAACCCGATGCTGCTGGCGGGGCAAGACCCGGCGCGGGTGGCGCGGGCGGGCAAGGCGCAGTCTTTAGCCTATCAGCCCGCGCTTGGCAAAATCGCCGGTTTCGACATCAACTGGTCAATCTGCGCCTATCCGGGGGCCGCTTGGGCGCGGCAGGTGTTTCCCGATTTGACCGAAGATAAAGCTGTGGCCGCCTTGGCCGAGGCGATTTTTGCGGCGTCCCGCGTCGGTGGGGCAGACCCGGTAGCAGCTTGGGCGGCGCATAACGCAGGTCTGCGGGCGCGCACCACTTGGCTCAACGATCATCGCTTTGCCAGCCTGCGCTTCACCGGCCCCGGCACCGATCTGACCGTGGGTTTGGCCGACGGCCATGAATGGCAAGGCGGCGCATCGACGACGAAAAATGGCGTCACCTGCAACGCCAATATCCCCACCGAAGAGGTGTTCACCACGCCGCACGCGCTGCGGGTTGATGGTTGGGTGGCCGCCACCAAACCTTTGGCGCATCAGGGCAGCCTGATTGAAAATATCGCCGTGCGCTTTGAAGCGGGCCGCATCGTTGAAGCCAAGGCGACAAAGGGCGAGGCGGTGCTGCTAAAGCTTTTGGACAGCGACGCAGGCGCGCGGCGGTTGGGCGAAGTGGCGCTGGTGCCGCATGGCTCGCCCATTTCGCAATCGGGGGTGCTGTTCTACAACACCTTGTTCGACGAAAATGCCGCCTGCCATATCGCGCTGGGGCAGTGCTATTCGAAATGCTTCCTGAATGGCGGCAGCCTGTCACCCGAAGAAATCGCGGCGCAGGGCGGCAACAGCAGCATGATCCATGTCGATTGGATGATCGGGTCGGACCAGATTGATATTGACGGTATCGCGGCCGACGGCAGCGTGGTTCCGGTGTTTCGCAAGGGCGAATGGGCCTGACATTTGGGCGTGGGGGTCAGGGCCCCCACCCCGCCTAAATTTGCAGCTTACTTGACCTGAATGGTCTTCAGATATTCCGCCAACTGCACCAACCGGATCGGGGTTGGGGTTTCAATGCCATCGCCACCGTCATAGGGCACGGTTTCGCCTTCCAGCAGCGGGCCAAAATCGGGCATCACGCCGCTGCCTTTTTTGCCGGTATAGCCCCAGATCTGCGCCATCACCTTGGTGGTCGGGAATTCGCCCTTATGGCGCTTGGACAGGGTGGTCAGATTGGCAGGCTTCTTCGTCAGATCCGCCGCAATCTCGCCATCGCCCGCACCGCTTGCGCCGTGGCAGCCCGCGCAATAGGCGGCGAAATCTTCGGCCCCGGTAGGGTTTTCGTGCGGCTTACCGGTTTCGATACAGCCCGCCAGCGCAAAGGCCGCGCCGATCATCAGATATTTTGCTGCACGCATCGGGATACTCCTGTTCTTCACTTCAGTCTGGCACAGGAAAGCGTCCGCGCCTTGATCTGCATCAGGCCAGCACAACACGGCCTTTGTCCAGCCGCACAACACGGTCCATCCGCGCTGCAAGCTCCATGTTATGGGTGGCAATCAGCGCCGCAAGCCCGGTTTCACGCACCAAGACCATCAAAGCCGCAAAAACCTGATCCGACGTTGCCGGATCAAGGTTACCCGTGGGTTCGTCCGCCAACAACAAGCGCGGCTTGTTCGCCAGCGCCCGGCAAAATGCCACGCGCTGCTGTTCGCCCCCCGATAAGGCTGCAGGCCGATGTTCGGCCCGCGCGGCGACGCCGACCTTGTGCAACAGCTCCATCGCGCGCGCTTCGGCTTGGGCTTTGGGAACACCGTTGGCAAGCTGCGGGATCACCACGTTTTCCAACGCGGTAAATTCGGGCAGCAGGTGGTGGAACTGATAAATAAAGCCAACCTCGCCGCGACGGGCTTCGGTACGGGCCTTGTCGCCCAACCCCACCATATTGCGCCCGCCCAGCGCAACCGACCCTTCGTCGGGCGTATCGAGCAAGCCTGCAATGTGCAAAAGCGTTGATTTCCCGGCACCCGAGGGCGCCACTAAGGCCACCACCTCGCCGCGCTTTACCTCTAGCGTGGCACCATGCAACACCGACACTTCCGAAGGCTTGCCACGGTTATAGCATTTTTCAAGGCCAGCCAGTTCAAGGGCAAATTCACTCATACCGCAGGGCCTCCACCGGGTTCATACGCGCGGCACGGCGGGCCGGAAAAATGGTGACAATAAACGAAAGCCCCAGCGACAGCGACACCGCCGAGGCGACATCCTTGAATTGCAACTTGGCCGGCAGCGCATAGATGCCGCGAATAGACGGATCCCACACCCCGCCACCCGCGACATAGTTCACGAACGAAAAGATCGGGTCGATATAGATGGCAAAGAGACAGCCCAGCAGCACCCCCATCAGCGTGCCAACAACGCCGGTAAAGGCCCCGCAGATAAAGAAAATCCGCAAGATCGACCCTTCGGTCAGGCCCATCGTGCGCAAGATGCCAATGTCGCGGCCTTTGTTTTTCACCAGCATGATCAGGCCGGAAATGATATTCATCGCAGCGATCAGGACAAGGATCGACAGGATGATGAACATCACGTTGTCTTCGATATCCAGCGCGCGCAGGAAGGACCCTGCACTGTCGCGCCATGTCCAGATCAGCGCATCTTCGCCGCCCGCCTGCATCACCGGCACAGTGTAATCGTCAATCGCTTCGGGGTTTTGCACCATCACTTCGATTTCATCGGCAAAGCCCTCGCGGTTGAAATAGCTTTGCGCTTCGGTGAACGGCATATAGATGCGGGTGCGGTCGATTTCATAGCGACCAGCGGTAAAGATGTATTCCACGGTATAGGCATTCACCCTTGGGCTGGACCCAAAGGCAGTTTTTACCCCCGACGGGGCCACCAGACGCAGCTTGTCCCCGACCGAAACGCCCAGTTCCCGCGCGATGCCAGAGCCAATCGCGATGCCGTCGTTGAATTTGTTGATGTCGCCATAGGCATCGGCACCCAGCCCAACGCGCGGGATCGCCTTCAGATCGTCCAGCCGAATGCCAAACACCTCTGCCCCGTTGGCGCCATCGCCCGCCGTGACCATCACCTGACCTTTGACCAAAGGTGCGGCACGGGTCACCCCGGCGATTTCAGCGATCTTGCCGGCGACCGCGTCATAATCCTGAAAACCCTTGATCGGGCGGCCTTCACCATCCAGATGCCCGGCCGAATACACCGTGATATGCGCATTCGCGCCCAAAATGGTATCAACGAATTCGGCGCGAAACCCCGACCGCACCGCCAGCGTCGCGATCAGCGCAAACACCGCCAAGGTGATGCCGATCAGGCTGATCCATGTCATCACAGACACGCCACCTTCGGCCCGTTTGGCGCGCAAGTAGCGCCACGCAATCATGAATTCAAAGCGCGAAAATGCGGAGGTAGAGGCCAAGATGCTGCTCTTTCTTTTTTGCGCCACGTTACCCCATGCGACGGCAGGGTCAAGGAACGGATGCGTGACGTAAAGCATAGGCGGCAGGAATGCGCGGGCGCCTAAAGGTCGATACCGCCTTCGGGCAGCGCCTTAGGCTGCAGCTCGGCCGGGGTTTTGCGACGGATCAGAATATCGCCATTCTGCAACACTTCGGGCGCGTGATAGTTCTTGATGTCATCAATCAGCGCCATCAGCTTCATCAGATTGGGTTGCGCTTCTTTCAGCGCCTGCGCCATGTCTTCCAGCCCCGGATCAACCTTTGACATCATATGGCGCAGCAACATCTCGGCGCCTTGCTGCATCAGGCTCATCCCCTGATCGCCCTGATCGGGCGGCGGGGTTTCTTCGGCCAAAGCCGGACAGGCCAGAAAAACGGTCAGAACTAGGGCTTTCATGCGCCCACTATGCCGCCGCGCGGGGCGGCTGACAAATCACAAATCCAGATCCACCGTGACCGGGAAATGGTCAGAAGCGGAAAGCAGCGCATCGGCAAGCTCTGGCACTTCGGTAACGCCGGGGTCGTTGAATGGGTGCCAAATCCGCCAATCGGGGCTGGTGGCGGCAATGTCGGGCGACACCATGACGAAATCCAGCAAGGCTTCAAAAAAGCACTTCTTCGGTTGCAGCCAGAACCGCGCGGTCGACGGCCGCAAACCAATGGTTTGCGTCAACGCCATGCTGGCATGCGGGTCGTAAAGCCGGGCTTCGGGCGGCGCGGTGACACCCAGCACCACTTCGGTGCCAGAATGGCCGAACAGCTTTTCGTATTCGTCCAAGCCCGGACCATCGTTGAAATCGCCCAGCACCACCAAACTTTCGCCCGCCAGCAAATGCCGATCAATCCGCGCCCGCAGCCACAGACATTCGGCCAGTTGCTTGCGACGGTTTTCGATGGAAATGCGCGAAAATTCCTTTTGCGACACTTGGCCATGCGGGCCTTTCGACTTGGCATGCACCCCGATCAGCCGCAGTTTGCGCCCCGCCTTGGTGGTCACCGCCAATTCCAGCGGCGGCTTGGAAAACCGCACCACATCCTCCACCCCGTCGCCGTTCAGATCCAACCGCAACTGGCTGTCAAAGCGCGGCGCACCGGGCGCGCCGTGGCTGGGGGCGGGATCGCCTTGCGGATCATGCACCGCCGACAGCTTGTCAGGATCATAAAGAAACGCGATTTCCTGTTCGGTTTCAGATGCATAGCCAATAATCGCCTTACGCGCCCGCAGTCCGTATTTTGCGGCAAAATTTTCCAGCGCAACCACGGTGGACCGGCGATGATTGGTATCGGGGGCTTCGATGATCATCACTGCATCAGCGTTGATCGCAGTGAAAACGATGCCCAGCGCGCCCAACTGATCGCCGCGCGTCACGTTATAGCGCACCGACCATTCGCGATCTTCCAGCAAGCGGCCACGATCATCAAACAGCGCGTTGAACCATTCGACATTATAAGTGGCAAGACGCAGCCGTTCCATCACGCGGCCTTTCGGGTTTGAATTTCATCCCACGCCTGATTGATCGCAATCAACCGCCGTTCGGCCAGCTTTACCGCCTCGGCCGGAACGCCGCGCGCGATCATCACATCGGGGTGGCTGTCTTTCACCGCCGCGCGCCACGCCGCCCGCGCCTGCGCCAAACTGGCATCATGCGTCAGCCCCAGCACATCATAGGGATCACGCGGCGCACCATCGACAAACCGGCCACGCAACACCCTGAAACAGCGGTCGTCCAAGTTGAAAATTCGCGCCACTTCGGCCAGAAACGCATCTTCCGCCGGGTGGTAATGCCCATCGGCCATCGCAATCTGAAACAGCCCTTCCAGAATATCGACCAACACATTGCGGGTATCGGCGCACAGTGGTTCGGCGGATTTATTGAACAATGCCGCGACCTTGCGGGCATATAGGTCAAAGCCCGCCACATCCTGCCGCGCCAAGTTGTATACCCGTGCAGCATTGGCCTCTTCTTCGGGGGGAATCTGAAAAAACCGCCGAAACGCCGAAACCTCGTCGCGCGTCACTTCGCCATCGGCCTTGGCCATCTTGGCGCCCAGCGCGATCACCGCAATGGTAAACCCGATCGACCGTTCCGGCACCGGCGCGGCGCGCAGCCGATCAAAAAGCCCAGCAAGGCCCTCGCCAAAGGGCAGCGCGGCCAAAGCCTCTGTGATACGGGTCCAAATCGACATTTGCCTAAAATAGCGGTAAGTTACGTCCCTGTCAGGACAGGAATTTCTGCATCAGCACAAGATTCATGAAACGGCCGAATTTGAACCCCGCTTCACGCAAAATTGCCACCTCGTGATAGCCTTGGGCGGCATGAAACGCCCGCGCATCGGGATTTTCGCCCGAGACGCCGGCAATCATCTGATGCGCGCCGCCCGCCCGCGCATGGGCTTCGACCGCCTGCAGCAGCGCCCGCCCCGCGCCCTGCCCGCGCGCGTCGGGCGACAAGATCACCGTATGTTCCATACAGGTGGCATAGCCGTCGCCACCGCGAAATTGGCCATAGGTCGCAAAACCAAGCAAGCCGGTGGTTTCGGCCACGAAGAAACACGGCCGGGTTTCGATCAACGACACAATATCGGCGGCGGTTTTTTCCACGCTGGCAAAGGTGATCGCGGTGTCGCGGATCCACGGGTTCCACAGAGCCGCAATCGCCGCCGCGTCGGCCAGGGTGGCCGGACGGATCACTCCAGCACCCTGACCCCGTGAGGGGTGGTAAAGCTGGCGCGCAGGGCCGATGCCGCGCCTTCAACAATCACCACGCGCGAATCTTCCAGCAAACCGGCCAAAGCCGCCCGCAACGCCGGCGCGTCTGGGCGCGCAATTTCCAACCGCGTCAACCGCACGCCACTTTCCGGCAAAGCCCGCGCCGGATGCAGATCGCCCTGCCACTGGATCAACGCCGGAAAGCCGCCCGAAAACGGCAGCTTACCGTCGGTGGGCACCGCCATCTGCCAGCGATAATCCCCGCGCTGCAAAGCCACCGGAATTCCGGTGCCATCGGGGCTTGCCGCCAGCGCCGCCGTTATGTTTTCACAACGTGCAATCCAGTTTGTCAGCCGGGGCGGCCCCGAAAAACTGTCTAAATCAAACCAACGCGGCCATGCGGGCCGCGGTGCAGCCGGATCGGCGGCGATCACCTCTAGATACAAATCACCCAAGCCCAGCAGCCGGTTATGCGTGGCCATATGCGGGTGCTGCCCGCCCCCCGCAAGCGACACACCCAGACGCTCTTCGACCATAGCGACACCGTCAGCCAAGGTTTCAGCCGAAATCGCGATATGATCGAAACGCAGCATCATGCCATCACGCCAATCTTTGCCACCGCCTTCAACGACAGCGCAAGGGACGCAAAGCGCGCTTCGGCCACTTCGCCAAACAGGCCCCGACCTTCGTCGGTCAGG
>JAHEDL010000078.1 GCA_024641255.1 Pseudorhodobacter sp. | reverse complement strand
GGTCGAGGAATTCATACATCCGGTCGCCACGCAGGGTAACCTTGCAGCCCAGCGGCATCTCTTCACGAACGCGGAAACCAGCGATGCTGTTTTTAGCGTGGGTGATGACAGCCTTCTGACCGGCAATAGCGGTCATCTCTTCGGCAGCTTTCTTGACCTTTTTGGTGTCCTTGACGGCTTCACCAACGCCCATGTTCAGGACGATCTTGTCCAGACGCGGGATTTGCATGTCGTTCTTATAGCCGAATTCGGCTTTCAGAGCGGCGCGCACTTTGGCGATGTATTCAGCCTTCAGACGCGGGGTGTAAGTGGCTTGATCCAACATCAGATGGCCTCCCCAGTGGTCTTGGCGAAACGAACCTTCTTGTCGCCTTCCATGCGGAAGCCAACGCGGGTTGCTTTGCCGTTCTTGTCCAGCAGTGCCAGGTTCGACAGGTCGATCGGCATAGCTTTCGCCAGACGGCCACCCTGAGAGGTTTGGCTTTGCTTGGTGTGACGGATCGCGACGTTCACGCCTTCAACAACTGCTTTGTTGGCGCCCGGGTTCACCGACGAAATTTCGCCTTTGGACCCTTTGTCTTTGCCAGCAAGCACGACGACGGTGTCGCCTTTTTTCAGCTTAGCAGCCATTAAAGCACCTCCGGAGCGAGCGAGATGATTTTCATGAAGTTCTTGGCGCGCAGCTCACGCACAACCGGCCCGAAGATACGCGTGCCGACCGGCTCACCCTGGTTGTTCAGGATGACAGCAGCATTGCGGTCAAAACGGATGGAGGTGCCGTCTTCACGACGAACTTCCTTAGCAGTGCGAACAACAACGGCCTTACGGACGTCGCCTTTTTTCACACGGCCTTTCGGAATTGCTTCCTTGACCGACACCACGATGATGTCGCCCACGGATGCATAGCGGCGGTGCGAACCGCCCAGAACCTTGATGCACTGAACTCGGCGAGCGCCGGAGTTATCAGCAACATCCAGATTGGTCTGCATCTGGATCATTTGGTTTCTCCCGACCTTTGGGCATCATTGCCCAGGGTTTCGTAACAGGATGGACGGAAAATCGGGCTCACGCCTCGACCACAACCGTCCAGCGTTTGGTTTTCGAGATCGGCGCGCATTCTTCAATGCGAACGCTGTCACCGGTCTTGTAGGTGTTGTTTTCGTCGTGAGCGCGATATTTCTTCGACTTACGAACGGTCTTTTGCAGCAGCGGGTGCTTGAAGCGGCGTTCCACCAGAACGGTGATGGTCTGCTCGTTCTTGTCCGAGGTCACGACGCCTTGCAGGATACGTTTCGGCATGGGTCTACTCCTCAGTTCGCAGCCGCTTGCGCGGCTTTCTGGTTCAGCACGGTCTTGATACGCGCAACGTCACGACGGACAGCACGCATACGGGCGGTGTTTTCCAGTTGGTTGGTCGCAGCTTGGAAGCGCAGGTTGAAGGCTTCTTTTTTCAGCGACACCAGTTGCTCGCGCAGCTGGTCGGGCGTTTGGCCCAGCAGTTCTTTGGCGGTCATGCGCCTTTTCCTTTTTCAATCACCAGAGCGCCCCTGCCACGTATGCAGGGTTACACTGAACCCGGTGGATCAATGATGAACCGCGATTCCGAGTCACCCCGGAGCCGTGGATAGGGCCGTATAGGCGGAAGTGGCGGGTAGGGCAAGCGCGAAGTTTTATTGGCTGAAAACTGCCCAAACCGTGTCGGTCGCACTGCGTCTTTGTAACGAAAAACCCCCGCTGTTTCCAGCGGGGGTTTATTCTTAACTAGGTCACGGTCTGCGCGTTTCTACAAAACCCGCTAAGCCGTGTCGATTTCTGCGCCGAAGCGCAAAAACCTTACCAGTCTTCGCGTGCGACGACGCGGGTGGTGACCGGCAGCTTCATCGCGCCCAGACGCAGTGCTTCACGTGCGATCGATTCGGCAACGCCGTCGATTTCGAACATGATGCGGCCCGGCTTGACCTTGGCTGCCCAGTAGTCGGTCGAACCTTTACCTTTACCCATACGAACTTCGGTGGGCTTGGACGAGACCGGAACATCCGGGAAAATCCGGATCCAGACGCGACCTTGGCGTTTCATGTGGCGGGTGATCGCGCGGCGAGCCGCTTCGATCTGACGAGCCGTCACACGCTCTGGTTCAGTGGCTTTCAGCGCAAAGGAGCCGAAGTTCAGCAAGAAGCCGCCCTTCGCTTCGCCGTGGATACGGCCCTTGTGCTGCTTGCGGAACTTAGTCCGTTTCGGTTGCAACATCTTCTTCTACTCCCTTACGCGCGTTCGCGGTCGCGGCGAGGCGAACGCGGTGCTGCGCCTTCTTGCGCTTCGGCAAGACGACGATCATGGGCCTGCGGATCATGCTCAAGGATTTCGCCTTTGAAGATCCAGACCTTCACCCCGATGATCCCGTAAGGGGTCGTGGCTTCGGACAGAGCATAGTCGATGTCAGCGCGCAGGGTGTGCAACGGCACACGGCCTTCACGGTACCATTCGGTCCGCGCGATTTCAGCGCCGCCAAGACGGCCACCGACGTTAACGCGGATACCAAGGGCGCCCATGCGCATCGCGTTCTGCACGCCACGCTTCATAGCGCGACGGAAGGAAACACGACGTTCCATTTGCTGTGCGATCGACTCGGCCACCAGCTGTGCATCGACTTCGGGCTTGCGCACTTCGACGATGTTCAGGTGCAGTTCCGACTTGGTGAACACGGAAAGCTTCTTGCGAAGACCTTCAATGTCAGCACCTTTTTTGCCGATGATCACGCCCGGACGTGCAGTGTGAATGGTCACACGGCACTTTTTGTGCGGACGTTCGATGATGACGCGCGACACGCCAGCCTGCTTGCACTCTTCATGCACGAAAGCGCGCATTTTGAGGTCTTCAAGCAGAAGATTGCCGTAGTCTTTCGATTCAGCGAACCAGCGGCTGTCCCAGGTACGGTTGACCTGCAGACGCATACCGATCGGATTGACCTTCTGACCCATTATGCAGTCTCCCCGACTTGACGGACCTTGATGGTGATTTCGCTGAACGGCTTCATGATCTTGCCGAACCGGCCACGAGCACGCGGACGGCCGCGCTTCATCACCAGGTTCTTGCCGACCCAGGCTTCGGCAACGATCAAGCTGTCGACGTCGAGGTTGTGGTTGTTTTCCGCGTTGGCAATCGCCGACTGCAGGCACTTCTTCACGTCACCGGCGATGCGGCGCTTCGAGAAGGTCAAGTCGGCCAGAGCCTTTTCAACCTTCTTGCCGCGGATCAGGCCCGCAACGAGGTTCAGTTTCTGCGGCGAGGTACGCAGCATACGGCTGATCGCCATTGCTTCGTTGTCCGCCACGCGACGGGGGTTCTTTTCCGTGCTCATGGCTTACTTCCTCTTGGCTTTTTTGTCGGCGGCGTGGCCGTAGTAGGTCCGGGTCGGCGAATATTCACCGAACTTTTGACCGATCATTTCTTCCGTCACGTTAACCGGGATGTGCTTTTTGCCGTTGTAGACAGCAAAAGTCAGACCGACGAACTGCGGCAGAATGGTCGAACGACGCGACCAGATCTTGATCACTTCGTTCTTGCCCGACGCGCGCGCAGCTTCTGCCTTTTTCAAGACATAGCCGTCAACAAACGGGCCCTTCCAAATAGAACGTGCCATGGATTAGCGCCCTTTCTTCGCGTGACGCGACCGGACAATCAGTTTGTCCGAAGCTTTGGCCTTACGGGTCTTGTTACCCTTGGTGCCTTTGCCCCACGGGGTCACCGGGTGACGGCCCCCAGAGGTACGACCTTCACCACCACCATGCGGGTGGTCGATCGGGTTCATCGCAACGCCGCGAACGGTCGGACGAACGCCTTTGTGGCGCATACGACCGGCTTTACCGAAGTTCTGGTTCGAGTTGTCGGGGTTCGACACGGCACCGATGGTGGCCATGCATTCCTGACGCACCATACGCAGTTCGCCCGACGAAAGGCGGATCTGAGCGTAGCCACCGTCACGACCAACGAACTGAGCGTAGGTACCAGCAGCGCGAGCCAATTGGCCGCCCTTGCCGGGCTTCAGCTCGACGTTGTGAATGATCGTACCGATCGGCATGCCCGAGAACGGCATGGCGTTGCCCGGCTTCACGTCGGTCTTGGCGCCAGCGATGACGGAGTCACCAATGGCAAGACGCTGCGGAGCCAGGATGTAGGAGAGTTCGCCGTCCGCATAACGGACCAAAGCGATGAATGCGGTACGGTTCGGATCGTATTCGATCCGCTCGACGACCGCTGCAACGTCGAATTTACGACGTTTGAAATCGACAACACGGTACAGACGCTTAGCGCCCCCACCTTTGTGCCACATCGTGATACGTCCGGTGTTGTTCCGGCCACCAGTCTTCGTCAAACCCTCGGTAAGGGCTTTGACCGGACGGCCTTTCCACAGCTCCGAACGGTCGATCAGAACCAACCCGCGTTGGCCAGGCGTCGTCGGCTTATACGACTTAAGTGCCATGCTTTCTGTCTTCCGTCAGCTAAAGGGCCCGATAGTTGGGACCCAAGGTTATAGGGCTCCGTAGATCCCCGAGTGTGGGCCGTTGCGGTAGGACCGCCGCGACCCGATTCCTTAAAAAATCCACGGCCCCGGAGAACCGGGGCCGTGAGATTCGCTGCCTATTATCAGAGGCCGGTGGAAACGTCGATAGTGTTCCCAGCTTCCAGCGTCACATAGGCTTTCTTCTTGTCGCTACGCTCACCAGCGCGGCCACGGAACTTCTTGGCCTTGCCTTTGGTGATGGTGGTGTTGACCGCCTTCACCTTCACGCCGAAGATGTTTTCAACAGCTTCTTTGATCTGGGGCTTGGTTGCATCCATAGCGACCTGGAACACCACCGCGTTGTTCTCCGAAGCCATGGTGGCTTTTTCGGTGATCACGGGCTTTTTGATCAGGTCGTAATGTTCGGGTTTCACGCTCATTTCAGACGAGCCTCCAGAGCTTCGACACCTGCTTTGGTGATCACCAGGGTGTCACGCTTCAGGATGTCATAGACGTTGGCGCCCATGGTCGGCAGCACGTCGATGCCTTCGATGTTGCGAGCAGCCAGCGCGAAGTTCGCGTCAACAGCAGCGCCATCGATGATCAGCACGCGCTTCCAACCCAGTTCCTGGGCGTGTTTGGCCAAGGTTGCGGTCTTGGCTTCGGCCATGGTGGCCGCATCCAGGATCACCAGCTCGCCTGCTTTGGCTTTAGCCGACAAAGCATGACGCAGACCCAAAGCGCGGAACTTCTTCGGCAGGTCGTGTGCATGGCTGCGAACGACCGGACCTTTGACCACGCCACCGTGACGGAAGATCGGAGCTTTCTTGGAACCGTGACGAGCGCCGCCGGTGCCTTTTTGCTTGTAGATCTTCTTGGTCGAGTAGGACACTTCTGCGCGGGTCAGCACCGAGTGGGTGCCAGCCTGAGCGCGTGCACGCTGCCAGCGCACGACGCGGTGCAGAACGTCTGCACGCGGGTCAAGGCCGAACAGAGCTTCGTCCAGATCGATGGTGCCGGCTTTGCCGCCGTCAAGTTTGATCACATCAAGTTTCATGCTTCACCCCCTTCAGCTGCAACAGGTGCAACCGAACGAATAGCCGCAGGAAGAGGCAGACCAGCCGGTGCTGCTTTCTTCACGGCGTCCTTGATGGTGACCCAGCCGCCCTTGGAACCGGGGACCGCGCCTTTGATCATCAGCAGACCACGTTCTGCGTCGGTGCGAACAACCTGCAGGTTCTGCGTGGTCGTGCGAACGGCGCCCATGTGGCCAGCCATTTTCTTGCCTTTGAACACCTTGCCCGGGTCTTGGCACTGACCGGTCGAACCGTGCGAACGGTGCGAAACCGACACACCGTGCGAAGCCCGCAGACCGCCGAAGTTGTGACGCTTCATGGCACCGGCGAAGCCTTTACCAATCGAGGTCCCGGCGATGTCAACGAACTGACCTGCCAGATAGTGGTCAGCGGTGATTTCCGCGCCCACTTCGATCAGGTTAGCCGGCGACACGCGGAATTCGACGATTTTGCGCTTCGGCGCAACGTTCGCCTTGGCAAAATGGCCGCGCATGGCAGCAGTGGTCCGCTTGGCCTTGGCCACGCCAGCGCCGAGTTGGACAGCAGTGTAGCCATCCTTGTCAGCAGTGCGTTGTGCCACGACTTGCAGGTTGTCGAGTTGAAGCACGGTCACCGGAACTTGGGTGCCGTTCTCCAGGAACAGCCGGGTCATGCCCAGCTTCTTTGCGATAACGCCAGAGCGCATGTTTCTATGCCCCCTTAAACTTTGATCTCGACGTCCACGCCAGCGGCGAGGTCGAGCTTCATCAGCGCGTCAACGGTCTGGGGGGTCGGATCAACGATGTCAAGAAGACGCTTGTGCGTCCGGATTTCCCACTGGTCGCGCGACTTCTTGTCGATGTGCGGACCACGGAGAACCGTGAACTTTTCGATTTTGTTCGGCAGCGGGATCGGACCGCGCACGGTAGCGCCGGTGCGTTTGGCAGTGCTAACGATTTCCTGCGTGCTGGCATCCAGAACGCGGTAATCGAAGGCCTTCAGCCGAATGCGAATGGTTTGACCTTGCATTACTTTTTCCTTCGGAACGTAAGATGGGCAAAAGCACCCATCCAATAGGTTCACATTTGTGTATGGTCTGCGGCGCGCCCCGGAAGGCGCGCCGCGTGTCCTTATAGTGTGCGAGCCCCTTTGAAAAGGGGATTCGCGGGGTCTTTACTCGATGATTTTGGAAACCACGCCTGCACCAACGGTGCGGCCGCCTTCGCGGATGGCGAAGCGCAGTTTTTCTTCCATCGCGATCGGAGCGATCAGCGAGACGTTGAACTTCAGGTTGTCGCCCGGCATCACCATTTCGGTGCCAGCCGGAAGCTCAACCGTGCCGGTCACGTCCG